>JAJXTI010000104.1 GCA_021783915.1 bacterium | reverse complement strand
GATCTTTTTGTCTGAATCTTTTTCAATACGCACAGCTTCAAGCATCTTCTCAATACTCTGGCCAGAAAGTTTTCCGTATTCATTAAACTTGCGTACATTAAAGTACACGTCCCCATCAACGGCATAAGCGAAACCTTTGTCTATTAAGCCTTGAATGTGCATGACCATTTCAGGAATATTTTCCGTCGCTTTAGGTTCTTGATCCGCTTTAGACACTCCCAAAGCGTTCATGTCTTCATAATAAAGGCGGATCTGTTCTTCACTGACGTCCTTGCTTGTTTTTTTAGTCTCTATGGCCTTTTGTATAATCTTGTCATCCACATCCGTAATATTGCGCACAAATTCAACCTTAAAGCCTCGAAAGTGCAGGTAGCAACGGATAACGTCAAATACATAAAGGCTGCGGGCGTGCCCTATGTGGCATTGGTCATAAACGGTGACCCCGCACGTGTACATCTTTACTGTATTGTTATCAATAGGAATAAATTCTTCTTTTTTCTTCGTCAATGAATTATAAATCTGTACCGCCATTCTCAAACCTTTCTATTAAATCGTGTAATCAATGTCCCTATCGCTCTTGGAAGCTTCGTGGCCGGTTTTATATTCCAGCGTTTTAATGCGTGCCAAAAGTTTAGTCATCGTTTCCATCACAGGGTCATTGACATGCGTATGATCCAGCAGACTGTCGATCTTTTGGCCTTCCTGCTTGGTGATGCGCCCGGGAATGCCGACAACCGTAGAATTAGCCGGCACATTTTTAATCACAACGGCATTGGCACCGATATAGGAATTGTCCCCAATGACAATATTACCTAAAATTTTTGCCCCTGCCCCGACAACGACATTATTGCCCAAGGTCGGATGCCTCTTGCCCGTCTCTTTGCCTGTGCCTCCAAGGGTCACCCCCTGGTATAAAAGCACATTGTCCCCGACAATGGCCGTTTCACCGATAACCACCCCCGTCCCATGATCGATAAAAAACTTACGCCCAATTTTGGCTCCGGGATGGATTTCAATACCCGTCCAAAATTTAGCAATTTGTGAAATCCAACGGGGTATCAAAGGGACCTTCCATTCCCAAATCTGATGGGCGAAGCGGTAAGCTACCAACGCATGTAATCCGGGATACAGCAATAATATTTCCAAAGGACTCTTGGCCGCCGGATCTCTTTCTTTGACCGCCGAAATGTCTTCGGAAAAAAGGATATAAACCAACATAAAAACAACGATGATTATCAAAAGAAATATCATAAAGCACCTCTGTTTAATAAAACCGTGGCATAGCAGGCGATGCCCTCTTTCTTGCCGATAAACCCCAAACATTCATTGGTTGTAGCTTTAATATTGACCTGGGACCCATTGATGGCAAGCTCACGGGCAATATGGACTTTCATCTTAATCTTATACTCCGATAATTTTGGCTCTTGCGCGAGAATCACCGTATCCACATTGACCACTTTATAACCATCGCTGTTAACTAATAGATTGACTTTCTTCAGCAAAACCGAACTTGAAATGTCCTTATACCGCCTATCAGTATTGGGGAAATATTCGCCGATATCTTCCCTTCCAGCGGCGCCTAAGATCGCATCACAAATGGCATGCAGTACTACGTCCGCATCCGAATGTCCATCAAGCCCAAGTTTATAAGGGACCCGGACACCACCTAACATGAGCTTACGCCCTTTAACCAGCCGATGGACATCGTAGCCTATGCCTATGCGTAAATTCATAACAATTGTTCCGCCATATGTAAATCTTGTTCGGTTGTAATTTTAATATTACGTTGGTTCCCCATAACTACTTTAACTCTAATACCCATCTTTTCTACCAACAAAGCGTCATCGGTAGCTTCCTCTTTAATTCTTTGCCGATGAGCTTCCACCAGGACTTGCTGATGAAAACCCTGTGGAGTTTGAGCTTCCCACAATAAATGTCGAGGTAAAGTTTGTTCAACACATATGTTTTTTCCATCGACCTTTTTTATGGTCGATTTAACCGGTATCGCTAAAATAGCAGCCTCATAATTCTTAAGCGCCTGGGATAATCTCTTAATAGAAGATTCGTCAATCAAAGGTCTGGCCGCATCATGCACCAGAACAATGGAATCGTCCTGGTCAATGGCCGATAAGCCCAACCGCACGGAATCCGCACGTTTGGCCCCGCCGGCCACCACTGCCACAACCTTTTTGAAACAAGAAGCAATCTTTCTAAATTCTTTTAAATAATTCTTATGTCCAACCAAAATAATACCGTCAATCAAAGAGCATGTTTCAAAAATCTTAAGCGACCAAGCTACCAGGGGTCTTCCTTTAAGAGTAACCAAGGCCTTGGGGATTTTGGATTTTAAACGACTCCCCGTACCTGCCGCCACAATGATAACTTGTGTCTTCATAAATTGGTGTCACTTTTCCAATTTTGCAAAAACCATACGACCCGCTTGTGTCTGCAGAGCGCTGGTCACATAAACCCTGACTTGTTGGCCAATCATTTTCTTACCATCGATGACTACCACCATAGTGCCGTCTTCCAAATATCCTACAGCCTGATTAGGGTCTTTGCCTTCTTTAAGCAAGCGGATTTCTAATTCTTCCCCGTTAAAAATCATAGGTTTGACTGCATTGACTAAATCATTAATGTTAAGCATCTCTATGCCCTGCAGAGAAGCCATACGGCTCAAATTAAAATCCGTAGTACAAATACGGGCCTCCATGACCTTGGCTAATTTGACCAACTTTAAATCCACAGGCTCCGGGCCAGTCAAATCATCCTCATGAATCCTTACATCGGCCGCTGTATCTTTTTGCAAAGTTTTCAAAATCTCTAATCCTCGTCGGCCTCTTTGGCGCTTAGTTTCATCATCAGAATCTGACAAACGCTGAAGTTCCTGCAACACAAATCGCGGCGCCACCAAACGCCCCCCTAAAAATCCGGTTTTAAAAATATCGCCGATACGCCCGTCAATAATTGCACTTGTGTCCAACAATACGACCCCTTCTTTAAGGTCTTGCCTTCTGAAACGCACATACGGAATAATCAAATTAAACTCATCCTTACCTCGCAATGCCAACACGGCGCCTAAATAAGAAAAAACTAAAGTGAGAATGACTTTTAAAACAGATTGCAGCACGACCCCTAAAGGTAAAAGTAAAAGGATATCAGAAACCAAATTTGCCATAAAAATCCCCAGCAAAAGACCAAACACCATGGATGATAGGCCGCGTACGGAAACTTGATGGGACTTCATCTCTATTAAAATAAGAAACGCCCCAGCCAAAAGACCAAAAATTAGACCGCTTGCAGGGCTATTGTTGATACCACCGACTTGATAACCGACAACACCGGAGATAATAAGAAAAAATATACGAATGAATAATAACGTCGTCATACAACCTCCAAAGTTTGTAATTTATCTAACGCCTCTCTGATACTTGATACCGCTACCAGATGAATTTGTTTAGGCTTTTCCATTTTATTTTTCATATTATTGCGCGGTAATAAACAGCGGGAAAATCCCAATTTTTCAGCTTCATTAATACGGCTGGCCAATTGTGCAACTGAGCGTACCTCAGCCCCCAGACCCACCTCACCTAAAATGACCGTATCCGCAGGGACAGGTTTATCTAAAAGGGCTGAAGCCACTGCCAAGGCAACAGCTAAATCCGCCGCAGGATCTATAATTTTAACACCACCGACGACATTCAAAAAGATATCTTTGTCTGCGAGGTTTAACCCTAGCCTCTTCTCTAAAACCGCTGCCAAAAGCGCCAAGCGGTTCTGGTCAAACCCTTCCGCCTTCTGACGAACCATGCCAAAGGCACTGCGCGCTACCAGACTTTGAATTTCCACTAAAAACGGCCTGGTCCCTTCTAAGATAGGCACAACCACCGAGCCACTGGTCTCCTGCCCTCGTTCGGAAAGAAAAATCTGTGACGGGTTTAGAACTTCCTGTAATCCATTGGTAGCCATTTCAAACACACCGATTTCATTGGTAGAACCAAAACGATTTTTATTGGCACGCAACACCCTGTAGGATGAATATCTTTCCCCTTCAAAATACAAAACAGTATCCACCATATGTTCAAGCACCCGCGGTCCAGCAATCATCCCTTCCTTTGTGACATGCCCCACCATCAAAAGCACAAAGCCGCGCTGTTTGGACAATTGAGTCAAGACTGCGGCGCTCTCCCGCACTTGAGAGACGCTCCCAGGGGCCGAAGTAATTTCAGAAAGAAAAACTACTTGAATTGAATCAATGATCACGACCTGGGGTTTAAGTTCACTGATATGGTTGATAATCAATTGCACATCGATATCATTAACGATAAAAAAATTCTCATTAGCCGACTGGGCCACTCTATCTGCCCTCATCTTGGCCTGCTTAATAGATTCCTCCCCACTCACATAGAGCACTCTAAGGCCTGCACGGCTTAAAGCGCATCCGGCTTGTAAAACAATGGTCGATTTGCCGATACCAGGGTCCCCTCCGATTAATGTGACGGACGCAGGCACCAAACCACCACCAATGACACGATCAAATTCACCAATACCCGTAAAAAAACGTTTCTCTTGGTGTATCTGGACTTCTTTCAAAAGAACTGGGACATGGTTAGCCTGTGAGATGATTTGAGTGCGTAGCTTCTCGGATTCGGGATAGACAACTGAAGCTTCTTCCACATAAGAATTCCAACTGTCACAACTTTGGCATTTCCCCACCCAACGTGGTGATTGGGCCCCACAGTTTTGACAAACAAAAATTGTTTTTGTTTTCATAAATAAATTCCAAACTTATGGAATCTGGGTTAGTTAAAATAACGACATAAATTTGCTAAACAAATTTATCTCCACGCTTAGTCCCGCCAATGCGGGGCTATAGAGGATTATCTCTCACTTCTTGGCATGGTACAGAAGTTTCCAAGGATTGGCTTTTAGATCAGCGGTGAGTTCATCAAGATTTTTATATATGGACTCATCGGTAAGTAACCGTCCAACCGTACCATGCCCGTTTTTAATATTGTTAGCTACCACATCAAAAGACTGCAAAATATCTGCCAATGATTTCTTGTTTTGGTCTGTTAAAATACCACTGTTAATGCTGTCGACTGTGGCCTCAATCTTGTCGGCCAAAATTGCCACCTGTTCAGTGACTTTCTCAATGGGAACAGGATCTTTGCCTGAGATGACGTCACCGTTTTTATACGTTTGCATTGATAATCCCGGAGAGATTTCTACGTATTTTTCACCCAAAAGGCCCAATTGATTAATAGTGATTTTTGAATCAACAGGGATTTCTATCCCTTTTTGGATCCACAAAATCACTCGGGCCTTTGTCTTTTTATGGTCGTTCTCATCAACAAAGATTTTCAAACTTTTAACAATACCCACTTCCACTCCTGCCAAACGCACGGGAGCTGCCTCACGCAAACCATTGGCAAACCCAAAAATTACTTCAACGCTATGGCCTTTTTTTACAAAAGAAAGATCGCTCACAGAGACCACAAAAAATGTCAACCCTATT
>JAJXTI010000103.1 GCA_021783915.1 bacterium | reverse complement strand
TGCTTGGGATTTGTGCATGGGCGTCGTGGACGTCCGGCATGTGTTTAAGCAAAACAGGCCTACCCATGCGAGTCGCTATAACAATATCGCCAATATTCTTTGTGTCGGAAAGCTTATTGCCGGCAACCACAAAAAATGAATTCTTATTTTGAAAAATATTCCCTACGAAAGAGACCAAGTTGGTATTGGATATGGCCGCGGTAATAGCAAGCGGGTCCAAATTGTATTCTATGAGTTTCTTGGGGTTTAGCTTTACCCATATTTCCGGTTCCTGACCGCCGACAACATCCAAACCATATATACCTTCAATCCCAATTAACTTAGGTATAACGGTATACTTGACCGCCTCATAGAGCTGTTTTTGGTTAAGGGCATCAGACCATACGCCATATTCCGACATCGGATAAGCACTGGTGGTCATTCTGACTAAATCAACACTGGTATTGGCCGGAAGCTGTCCGCGGACCTGATTTATCTTGTTCTGGGCCACCTGAAAGTCCTGGTCTAAATTGACACCCCACTTAAGGTACACATCAATGGTCGATGTTCCGCGCTCACTGACTGAAACCACCTGTTCGACATCCGGTACCGTCTTTAAAGCTTCTTCCAAAGGTCTGGTAATATTGGTATCCGTTTCTTCTAAGGAAGCAAAACCGACATCGGCAATGATCTGAAAACGCGGGAAATCCCCATTGGGGAAAACATCTTTGGGCAATTGGAAATACATCCAAATACCGGCGATTGTCAATACCATCAAAGTAAAAACAATCGCAATATGGTTCATATCAAGCCAGGCTATAAATTTTTTCACTGATCCGGCTCCTTAAAGGTCGCTTCCAATTCAGCCTTCTTGCCAAGGAAATTATAAAGGGCTCCGTAGGATTGGTCTTTCGCAGCCAAATAATCTGAAAAGACGCTCAATAAGTCTGTTTCTTTGATTTTCCCCTGTTGATAATACGATTTTGCTATCTCTACGCTTTTTTTGGCGTCGCAAAGATTACCCAAGCTATTGGTGTATATCGCTTGCAAACTATTCACATCATTAATCATTTGTTCAATGCGGGCCTTGAGTTTTTTCTGGTTCTCTTTAAACAAATTTTTCTGGTATTCGTACTTATATTTCAATTGCTTTCGCTCATTGGCCTTCTGGCCAAAGTCAAAAACATTAAAATTCAACGCTAAAAATGTCCTATATTCCTCTACATTGGGATCAACAGTTTGCGTGTTATGTTCAAGCCCTAATTGAATGGTCGGCAAATAATAAAATCTACTTTGCTCCAATGTTTCTTTAGCGATATTTACATCGACCTTGTCCAATTGGGATTGTTCAAGACTAGAATAATTTTGCAGACTGAAATGAGATATGTTCATGTCTGGTGCATTCATAACGGAGAAATCAGCTTCTTTGTATGAGGTGCCCATCATTGCATTAAACCCAATCAATACATCGTTAATCTCGTTATCAATATTTTTTAAAGATATGCTTAAAGATTCAAGTTGGACATGGGCCCTGTTTAAATCAAGGGCGACATCCAAGCCCTTGGATTGCAGTTGCTGGATCGTTTTTATATGCATCTGGAAAAAATCATATGTGTCCAAATAATCCTTCTTTTTTCTCAAAAGAATGTAGAGCCTATAATAATTTTGAGTGGCATCTTTTAAAATTTCATTCTCCGCGATAGATTTAAATAATTTATTTCTCCCAACCTCTAAGCGGCTTAAATTGGGATAGTCCGTTAGTATTTTCTGCAAATCCAAAGACAAAACGGATCCCGCCCTGGTTTCATAGCCATGGGTGCGCGCTAAATCCGACCTATCGCCAAATTGAATATAATCCGGCTGGTAAAAGGCAGTCAATTGAGGGAAAAGAGAACCCTCATCTTTCCGGTTAAAATAAATACTGGATTTAATAAGATTTTCATAAGCGGTGATTAAATCACTGTTTTTAAGTGACCGGGCCTTGCAGTCTTCCAAAGAAACTGCAAGTGCCCGGCCAGAATGGAGGCAATAGAATACAAATAAGATAAAACCTGTAATAAATCTCAATTTTTTCGTCATAGAAATCAGACATGCCGCGAAACTCTAGGTTTCATCCGCTTATTCCTTACCACCCATATCTTTGTCTTCTTTTTCTTTCTTCTCTTCCGCTTTTCTGTTTATCATCACCTTCTCGCTACGATCTGCCATTTGAAACAGGCTAAGAGCAAGTTCAGGATGAGATTGCTTAAGGGCAACCGCTGAATCCCTTAAAAGCTTTATATGCTTTGCATGGTCTTTGTTCATTCCTTCTTCTTGTGACCCTTCGGGTTCCTTTTCCCCCTCGTTCTTCTGTTCTTTCTCTGTCGCCTCTTGGTCGGCAAATTTAGTCAAACCTGCCGCAAGGCCGGGATTCGATTGCTGAAGGGCCATGGCCGCGGCACTTAAAGTCTTTATTTTTGCCTGCTCTTTACCTTCAGCGGCAAAGGATGTCGATGCCAATAACACAACCGTCCCAATGACTACCAATCGCACCACCATTGTTTTTAATGATTCCATAACTCTCTCCTCCTTGTTTAGATAATTTAGTTAATAAGAATCGTATGGATCATAACAAACTAAAATTAATTTGACCTTAGGACAAGATTAACTTTAGTTAATCGAGAGAATTCTTCGAGGATTGCCTCGGGGGAGTCATTTTTGTCCATCTTATAAATTGGGTGAACTAAACGATATAAGGAAGGGAAACGGTGAAAGCTGTCTTTTGATCAACCTGGCTTTCTGCTTCAATATGGCCTTGATGCGCCTCAATGATTGACTTAGCAATGCTTAGGCCAAGCCCAAAACCGGGAGTGTTTCTTGATTTGTCCGATCTGTAAAATCTGTCAAATATCCGTGGTAATTCATTCTTGTCTATGCCTAAACCCGAATTAACGACCACAATCTTTGCTAAAACGCCTTCTTTATATAACTTGACATCAATATGGCCATTCATTGGCGCGTATTTAATCGCATTATCGAGTAAATTTAAGACGACTCTGCTTATCTGGGAGTTGTCTCCCTGCACAAATATTCCCCCTTCCAATGAATGGTCTACTTTTATTTGTTTCTGTTGGGCCAATATCATCATGTTATTGAGAGCCTGTTTTATTAAAACAGCCAAATCAACCGCTTCAAGTTTGACCAATGCTTCTTTGCTATCAATGCTAATAAGGACAAGAAGATTCTCGACCAAACGACTCATTTTATTGATTTCTTCCAAATTCACCTGTAAAACTGACTCGTACTCTTTAACGGACCTCTCTTTTGTCAATGTGACTTCCTGTTTTCCCCGCATTGCCGTTAAAGGGGTTTTTAATTCATGTGAAATGTCCTGGATAAATTGTTTTTGTGTTGAAAACGCCCTATCAAGACGGGTCAACATGTCATTAAACGTATCGGCCAGTATCTTTATTTCATTATCGGCATTGGGCACATGGATTCTTTCCTGTAAATTCTTGGTGTTAATCTGGCGCATTGTTTCAACAATCTTATCAACCGGATTTAAAGCCAATTTTGTCAGGAATATACCTATAAAAACGGCAAAAAATAAAGCTATTGGTAAGAATAAATACAAAATTGTTTTCAACTTACGAAGCAGAGAATATATCGGGACCAGGAATCCTCCTACTTGAATAATATAAGCTATCTTACCGTTTTCTAAAACAGGCACGGTAAGTATTCGAAGCGCTTTATACCTGTTCTTAATCAAAGGTCTTTTAAGGGTCTCAATCTGGATTTTTCCTTGTGATATCGCATCATTTATAAATAGGGTAGGGATTGTTTGTGCTATATCATTATTTGAATAAGCCAGCCTTTTACCTTCAGGGGTAAAAATTTGTACAAAGCTACTATCTTCCCGCTCTTCTTGAACAGTGGATTTAATAATTTGTAGAAATCCAGGACTTAAGATTCTTGGTTCCTTAATTTCTCTGGTTTCTTCCTTCTCAGAAAAGTCTTCTTCAAGACGGCTATGAATCAGATCGTCAATATTTTCAGCCTTGGACTTAAGAAGGTTATCTAAATTCTCAAAAAGGCTGTATTTAAAATTCTGATATATCAATGTACTAAAAGTAAAAATTATAGCGGCTAAAGCGAAGGTATACCATGCAGTCACTTTAAAATGTAAGGACCTTATAAACATCTTAACCTTTAACCATATAACCCCGTCCTCTTACGGTACAAATGAGCCTCTTTTTATACCCATCATCAATCTTACGGCGTAACTCATGGATATGGACATCAATAATATTGGTCGTTGTACTGAAATGAATGTCCCACACGCATTCGGATATGTCCGTTCTTGTGACCACCTCTCCTGTCCGGCGCATAAGATATTCCAGAAGTAAAAATTCTTTTGTGGTCAATGGAATTTCTTTACCAGACCTTGTTACTTTATGACTTAACAGGTCTACAACCAGGTCCGCTACTTGAAGTTTGGAAGATACCAATGTTTCTTTTCTGCGGAGCAAGACACGGACCCTTGCTAAGAATTCTTTAAACGCGAATGGTTTTGTTAAATAATCTTCCGCTCCAGCATCTAAACCCATGACCTTGTCCTCTACGACATCTTTAGCGGTAAGCATAAGTATAGGAGTGGTGATTTTGTCTTTTCGTAAATTCTTACAGACTGTAACGCCGTCAATCTTGGGAAGCATAATATCCAGCACAATTAAGTCATATTTTTCTGTGCCAGCAAAAAAATAACCTTCTTCGCCATCATGGGCCACATCCACGGCGTAACCTTCTTCCTTAAGACCCTGTTTGATGAAACTTGCTATATGCTTTTCATCTTCTACAACTAAAATCCGCATTTAACACTTCCTTATTTTAACGCGACCACCAACCTTTCGCTCTAGGCCACCGATGCGGGAACACGCCATTTGATCATGGCAACCTTGATAGCATCGTTCACAACAAGGCATGCAACCATCGCGTAAACGAAAATCGCGAGCGTCTGCCACCAAGGCAGTGGCATAAGCCTCGCAAGACCCCCCAACGTCATGACAGTGCCCGCAAGCACATTCGCTACAAGGGCCAACACAAGGGGCTTGCTGGGCATGGTCACCCAGAACCAATGACGCTCCCGCACAGACACTATAGAAAACACACCAAAATAGAGCAAGGTTAGGAAGCTAAAAGTATACAAGGCATTATTATTGCCCGCCAAACCGAAACGCGACCATCCGATCCACAACAGTAAAAGAGACTCCGCGACCATCGCAATACCCAGCACCACAGACACGGTGATAAAACCTCCTATATTCCACGTTTCCGGTTTTTTGGAGGGTCGGACATAGTCGGTGGCAAGGGCAATCGTCGTGAAGTCCGCCATGAAGACCAACAGCAGCATCACAAAGGCGGAAACGACAAACTTGCCGGTCACCAAGAACGCGATGACAACAAAAGCGGCCTTCAGGAACGTCCGGCTGATCTTGTTAATGACCCACGTCAAAATACGCTGGTAGATTGTACGCCCCTGATCGACCAATGCCACGATGTTCGTCAACCCCTGTTCGGTCAGGACG
>JAJXTI010000102.1 GCA_021783915.1 bacterium | reverse complement strand
CTGGGGTATCGTCCGCCAGCACCAGAAACAGTGCAGTCAAGTTGGTTAAACCAGCCGTTAGTACTACACAACAGTTGGCACAACTAGTAGGGGCAGGTCAGAACCAAAAACAAATCTTTACAATACGAAGAAGTACTTATTTTAATCCGAAATTTACTGAATTGATATTAAATCCATTCCCTTAAACACCAAATTCTCATCGATAATGCGGATTTTAGGTGAGACAAATTTCTTCATGAGCTGAGTATGTCCGCCAGTCATAACAATTTTCGTGGGGGCAGATTTTCCTGGCCCATCTTTCAGACGTTCCAAGACGGGCAAACCTGCTCCTACATATCGACCTAATAAATCAACCATCCCTTGGCATAAAGCCCCATAACCATAAAAAAGACCGCTCAAAATACTTTCCTGGGTCGTTCTGCCTATGGGATTCTTAGGCGCACGGATATTTATTTCCGGCAGCAAAGCTGTCTTTAAAAATAACGATTCTGCCGACAGGCGAATCCCCGGGACAATGGCCCCTCCTAAATACTCCCCTTTTAGAGAGACCACATCAAAAGTAATTGCTGTACCTAAATCTACCACAATTAAAGGTTTCCCGTATAATTTTGAAGCTGCATAAGCCCCCACAAGCCTGTCCTGACCTACTTGAGAGGGATTTTTATAACGGTTCTTGATAGGCACAATGATGTCTTTACCAACTACAAGGGGATCGACATCAAGTATCTTTTTAATGTATCTCTGCATTAATCTGGTCGTTTGGGGGACAACAGAACATATGACCACCTTCTTGCAATCATAGCCTTTATTCAAAAAATAATTTAAACGTTTATGCAAAACAGGTTTTAAAATCCGAGGCCGGTCAGTTGTATCAATACGTACGGATTCCAAGATTTTACCTTTTCTAACAACACCCAAAGCAATGGTTGTGTTTCCTATATCAACGGCCAGCATTAGGATCTCCTTGTAATTGACGGATTTTGTCCCGGATTTTAGTGGCCATTTCAAATTCCAAATTTCTTGCCGCTAGATCCATTTGTCTTTCTAATTCACTGATATAAGTGGACATCTCATACTCTTCCTCCGATTGGCCAGTCAAAGACCTGGCAAAATCTCCAGCTTCAGCAAACTCTTCAATTCCAAGCTTAATGGCCTTTTCGATGGTTGTGGGAGTAATGCCGTGTTCGGCATTGAATTCCATCTGGATCTTTCGACGGCGTTCGCATTCGAAAATTGTCGCTTTCATGGCCGCTGAAACTGTATCTGCATACATGATAACCTGTCCGTTAACGTTCCTTGCCGCACGGCCCGCCGTCTGAATCAAAGATGTTTGTGAACGCAAGAATCCTTCCTTGTCGGCGTCAAATATAACAACCAAACTCACCTCAGGCAAGTCTAAACCTTCCCGCAATAAATTTACCCCTACCAAACAATCAAATTTCTTCTTCCGCAAATCCTGAAGTATTTTCGTGCGGTCAATGGTCTCGATATCCGAATGTAAATATTTTACCGCAAGGCCCGCCGTCTGCAAATATTCACAAAGATCTTCTGACATGCGTTTGGTCAGGGTTGTGACTAAAACCCGTTCTTTACGTGCAGCGCGCTCTTGTGCCTCTTTGATTAAATCTTCTACCTGGCCTTGTGTCGATCTGACCAAAATGGGAGGATCCACAATGCCCGTGGGGCGAATAATCTGTTCAACGATACGGTCACGCACATCTTTTCGTTCATAAGGTCCAGGGGTCGCTGAAACATAAATCCTCTGCTTAATGAGGGTTTGTAATTCATGAAATTTTAAAGGCCTGTTATCCAAACAGGAAGACAAACGAAAACCGTAACGCACCAGCATTTCCTTACGGGAACGGTCCCCTTCATACATACCGCCCAACTGAGGAACAGTCACATGACTTTCGTCAATAATCGTCACAAAATCATCAGGAAAATAATCGATCAAACAAAATGGACGAGAACCCGGAGGTCGACCGGAAAGAACACGGGAATAATTTTCGATTCCCTTACACATCCCGATTTCCTTGAGCATTTCCATATCGTAACGGGTACGCGAGCGTAAACGCTGTGCTTCCAAAAGTTTTCCTTCCGCCTCAAGCTGGGCCACCCTTTCTTTTAATTCCCTATCAATTTCTACTAAGGCCTGGGCCAAAAGAGGCGGTGAAACCAAAAAATGTTTGGCAGGATAAATGGCGGCCTTATCCAATTCAGATATGATTTCGCCTGAAACCGGATTAATCTGACGAATTTTCTCAATTTCCTGGTCAAAGAATTCAACACGAAGAGCGTCCTGCCGGTAAGCTGGATAGACCTCCAAGACATCCCCCCGCACACGCATTTTGCCGCGATTAAATTCATAGTCGTTTCGCTCGTACTGGATACTAATCAATTGTTCCAAAACAGCATCGCGATCAATGTGCTGGCCTTTCTTTAACTGTACCATGTAATTTTGATAATCTTCGGGAGAACCCAGGTTGTAAATACAAGAAACACTGGCAACAATAATCACATCTCTGCGGGACATTAAAGATGTAGTTGCCGCCAAACGTAAACGGTCCAAACGGTCATTAATAGAGGAGTCTTTTTCAATGTAGACATCGGTTTGGGGAACATAGGCCTCTGGCTGATAGTAATCGTAGTAGCTGACGAAATACTCGACCGCATTTTGAGGAAAGAATTCTTTAAATTCGCTGTAAAGCTGGGCCGCTAAAGTTTTGTTGTGGGAAATCACTAAGGCCGGACGATTGACCGCTTTGATAACATTGGCAATGGTAAAGGTCTTGCCGCTTCCCGTCACCCCTAAAAGCGCTTGGGCATCAAAGCCTTGAGTCAAACCTTCTGTTAAAGCTATGATGGCTTTCTTTTGTTCTTCAACCGGGTTAAACTGACTTTTAAGAATGAATTTATCCACAGCATTATTTGCTTTCTAATTCTCGCTTGATTTTATCTAAAAGACGATTGGCAAGAGCTTGATTGCGGGTCCCTGTTGTCATGGGGGAGACTGCCTGGAAACGTATGTCTACTTGCGCCCCTTCAGCAATGGCATGGACAAAAATATTCAAATGTTCATAGGTGAAATAAAGAATATTAAAATATCTTCTGGGCTTTGTAATAAACAAAATGTCCTTGCTTTGGTCTTCCCCATCTGGACTGCGTTCATACACCGAAGGGTTGACCTGGGCTTGGATTTCCCAATTTTCTTTGAATAAAACGACCTTGATGGCATCTATAATCTTATTGTAATCCCCCGAAATCTTTCTCACATAGGGGTGATCTGCCTTAATGTAACCAGAAAATTGCGTGGTGGCGCAACCACCCAACGCCATCAAAAAAAACAATAGTCCTATTTTTTTCATCATTTTAAAATTCCTAACCCCGCAATAAAGCTGCGGGATTACTTCGGCCATCAAACCTATGTCACTTTGTTAAGTTTGGGCCTCATTAACAAATCTTACCATGCTTATACGGACGCAACTTATTCTTTTCGGCCTTTTTAACGATTTCAGCTTCAATGTCAATCTCCAACCCTCCACAGAGGTCAAAAAGACGGATAAAGGTATCCGCCAGTTCTTCCCTGAAATTATCATGGTCTTGATGACGATAGCCTTCCATGGCTTCAGCCAATTCTGTCACAATCAGCATGAGTGCTTCTCCGATATTACGTTCCTTGTCCCAAAACCCTTTTTCTTTAGCAGTACTGTGACAAAGTTCACACCACTGCTTAATCGTTAAATCTTTATTCATCTCTTCTCCTATCTTGATTTCAACCAGAGGCTTCAGCAATTGCTGATCAGCCTAGGCTGAGATCCGCCTTTGGCGGAAATAATCGCGTCTGATACTAAAACCACATCTTTTATGGCTGCCACATCATGGACACGCACCATATGGGCCCCTGCTCCAATTCCCAGGCTGACAGCAGCAGCCGTTCCCATTAATCGCTGACACACATCTTTACTTAGAACATACCCTATGAATGATTTGCGTGAAGGCCCAATCAGTACTGGACAACCTAAAACATGCAACCGGTAAAGATTTCTCAAAATTTCTAAATTTTGTTGAGTTGTTTTGGCAAACCCCAATCCAGGATCGATGATGATTCTATCTTTTTTTATACCTATCTCCAAGCATTTTTCTATAGATATCTCAAGTTCTTGGATGATTTCTTTTAATAAATTTTTGTAAAAAATATTTTTCTGCATATTGCGAGGGTTGCCCCGTATGTGCATTAAAACGATACCTGCCTGGTAATCACGCACCATTTTAAAAAGCGACTTATTTTCAACTCGAGTGCCCATAATATTATTCACTATGCTAGCCCCTGCATCCAGAGCTTCGCGGGCTACTTGAGACTTATATGTGTCTATCGATATAGGCACCTTGACCGTTTTGGCCAGCTTAACCAAAGTTGGCATCAAACGATCAAGTTCTTCTTTGACAGATATTCCTTGAGCTCCCGGACGTGTGGATTCCGCTCCTAAATCAATAATATCAGCACCTTGGGCGATCAATTGCTTGGCAAAGCGAACATGGCTGGAAGGGGCAATTCCTCCAGCGAGACGACCGTCTCTGCTAAAAGAATCGGGAGTTAGATTGACAACCCCCATCAAAAACGTCCTTTCTTTCAAGCTTAAACGATATTGACGGGCTTTAAGAAGGTATGGGGGTCGTTGGGTTGGGGGTGCCGTTGGAATTCGGCTCGTCATGATGCAAATTTAATTTATGTTCGGGAATATTCAAGAATTCGCGTGCTTCATCAATGTCCAAAGTCTCTTTTTCAATCAGGCGTTTGGCCAAAGCATCCAACTTATCTCTATGGACAGTCAGAAGGCTTTTGGCCCTTTCATAGCTTTCATGGACAATGTTATGGATTTCTTCATCAATTTTACGGGCCGTCTCTTCGGAATAATTCTTTTCTTCAAAAAGATCACGTCCCAAAAACATCTGATGTCCTTGTTTGCCAAAGGCAAGCTTATCAAGTTTATCGCTCATACCGTATTCGCAGACCATACTGCGGGCAATTTGGGAAACTTTCTGCAAATCATTGGAAACACCGGTCGTCGTGTCCTGCATATAAATTTCTTCGCCGACCATACCCCCTAAAAGAACCACCATCATTCCTTTAAGTTCTTTTTTGGACATATAATGCTTGTCTTCCTTAGGAGGCGTTAACGTATAACCGCCCGCCATACCACGCGGAATAATGGAAACTTTAGTAAAAGTATCGACCTCATCAATTAAAACAGACAGTAACGCGTGTCCAGCCTCATGATAAGCCGTCATCTCTTTTTCTTTTTTGGAAGTCACGCGGTTTTTCTTCTCTGGCCCCATGGTCACGCGCTCAACAGCGGCCAACATTTCTTCCATCCCCACTGTTTCTTTATTGCGACGGGCGGCCAAAAGGGCAGCTTCGTTACAAACATTCGCCAAATCTGCTCCGGAAAAATATACTGTTTGCTGGGCTATACGACGCAAATTAACCCCTTCTGCCAGTTTGATTTTCTTCGTATGGACCTTTAAAATACCTTCCCGTCCGTTAATGTCCGGTAAACC
>JAJXTI010000016.1 GCA_021783915.1 bacterium | reverse complement strand
CCATTAATCCATAAAATGCTGATGACTAAAATTGTCTTTAGATAACCCATCGATCGTCACCCCTTTTTGAACGATGAAAAACACTTTTGCGCCGTTTTTAATATGGACGGCGGGTATTAATTCCTCCGCTTGTTTTTCATAAAATTGCGATAATTTACCGGCACTTTGGGCCACACCGGAAAATAATGAATTCTTACTGGCGCTGCCTGTGACTGTCTTACTGGTGTCTCCTTGCAGAGTTTGGTGTGTGGTGACCTGGCTGTCCGCGATAGCTTGGGCCCCGCCTGAAACAAACCCTCCCATAAAAGTAAGCGCCAACTGCCGGCCCGTGTTGTAGACCACTTGACCCTTAATGCCCAATTCACCAAACTCATCCGTAACATAACCAAGGTCTTGCTCGTTCTCAAACGCGTGCCCATTGGGTAAAACGGTTGATATGGCCACGATTTGTATAAGGGCACGCTGAGATGTCAAATCACCATACGCCTTACCTAAAACAAACGCACCTTTAAGGGGGACCCTGGTTTTATTCGGCCCATAAAAGGCCTGGTCTAAAGAAATCAAGACCGGTAAGGGGTTATTGGCGTCAGCCGCGGCATAAACACCGGTCAGCAAAGTCCCCTGACAAAAACTACCGATGGGTAGATATACCCAGTCATCACCTCCGATTGGATTGATATCGGCAACAGACAGATCGACTTCTTGCTCAGGAGATTGTTCTTGGGTGGTGTTTCGAGAAGGTTCTAAAGTATTTTTGAATTGGTCAAATCTTTGGTCCATCTTGACAAAAAGGTTCCGGTCCATCCTAAAAACTGTTTGGGCAATGTCTTTCTGGGAGTCCTGCAACTGCGCGGCCACGGTCTGCATGTTTTTTAGTTTAGTCTCCATGCCTTTGACCCTGTCTTCAAAGTCATAATAATTCTTCTCAAGACGCGCCAAATAGGCCTGTTGTTCGACACCCCCGACCGAAATACCAATATCTTTATTCATAACGGATTTTATAGGAGAAACTGTGGACGTATTGTTCTTTTGTGGTATCAAAAAGAAAACCAAAACAACCAAGACCACTGCAACTGTTGTTGCCGATACAAACGGTCGCTTCTTAATGAAGTCCTGTGCTTGCTGTAAATTCATTTTTATTTACCTACAATGAGGTACACTCTGGCCGTGTCGCCCTCTTGTCCTTTGGCTTTTAACATGTCCTGGTCAGCGCTGGCCGCCAAAAGCCCAGGCAAGCTCATCTGTTCGATAGGGACAATGACCGCATTATCCCCAAGATTCTGGGCGATTAAAACATACGCCTTCCAATCCACCAATTCATAAGCTTTCTCGATCTTTAATTGAATCTGCCCGTTACCTAAAAGCACTTGTCCTCCCGTTGCCAAGACCGTCGCCCCTGCCGGCTTTTTATCAAGGAGCAAATCTTTCATCAAACCCATCACATCCGTATAAATACCACTGGAAGCTGGAGCGTAGTTGTGGCTTAATGGCCCCACCTGCACTTTGATGTCATGTTCTTGGGACAGATGAAGATTAAGGGGATAACTGCTACCGGAAATTGTAGTCACGAAAATGTCCGGAGGATCATCTGTTTTAGGCAACACATAAACAGAATTATCCAGGACCTCCACCAGCACTGAATCGCTTGCGCCCCCTTTGACAATCTTGGCGACCCTGGCCGGGAAAACAATTTCCGTGACTTTACCGACTTGGACATTGATGTCTGCGGGCCTACCTTCATCTTTAAAATCAGCGGCATTGACCGCTGAAAGACAATAATAAGCCACAATGAGTAACAGTAGGATTGTTCTCATCCGTTGACCTCCTGAGCAATGTCCTCAATGATAAGTCCATAAGGGTCCCAATCCGTGGCCGGCGATTGTCTTACATGTATGTGATAAACCATCTTCTGTAACTTGATCTCTTCCTTTCCCATGTACACACCCTTGTCTCCCCACACCGTGACGTTAAAGCCCTCTTTGTCCCGTACGACCACAGCTTCCTGGCTTAAAGAAAATAGTGAGGAGATATTATTGTTCTTTATCTGTTCCAAATCTTTTTTTAATCGCGCCTTCGTTCGTGCTAATAGATATGGAGACATAAATTGCTGGGCATGTTTGTAAACACTTTCCACATTAGCGGGCGTAAAGTTAGACCAATTAAGCACCCAGGCAACAGTAAACATGGACACAGTAGTCAAAGTGGTGCTTTGCGCGTACGCTACCCCCGCTGAAGACGCCCCGGGCACGTAATAAACGGGACGCGGCTTTATGACAACATAAATTAAAGTTGCCATTAGGCTCAAAGTTATTGACCCCATTACCATAAGTATAAGCCCCAACCTGGCGTTGATAATCTCCGCGTTAGACCAACGCTCAAGAAAGAGTGATTTCTTTGATGTTTGCACATTTTCCATAAATACTGTAGTGTTTGACTTTGTATATTGGTGGAACAAGTCCTGGGAAATCTACCCCTTGAGAATAAAGCCAATGAAACAAATATCCGGCCGGTTTGCCCTTTTTAAAGTGCATTAAAACAACCCAGCCGGCCATAGAGCACGTTCCTGGGACAATAGGGCCAAAAAGGATGCTCCCGACGCCCCCTACCAAGGCCAGTAAGCCGATGTCTTCGACCTCCAAACCGAACAACAAAAGAGGTTTATCTAACGTGCGCGGACACTTGCGTTTCATTAATTAGCAGCTCCAAAATATTGCAAAATGACGGGCAATAATAAAAGCAAGACAAAAGCAATGCCACAAGACACTGCGACCTGGTGGCGCCCTCGCAAAAGGCCCCCTACGCCTACAAAAAGAACGATACCGGCCACAACTTTTACAAGAGGGCCTTTAAACATTGTGAGCATCTTGGTGGCAAAATCGTTTGTGGCACCATCGAGAGTTTGAACGTTATCCGCCAAGACGTCCGATATTTTTATAAGCCACATCAAGCCAGTACACCCTATAATCTTCCATACCCTCTTTTCAAACATACCTTCCTCCTATGTTAAGTACGATGGTTTATCAGTTGAAAGCTTTGGTGGACCCCTAGCAACGTTAAAACAGGCATTAAACATAAAAGAACGCTGGCAACAACGGCATAATGTGGGTAATCCCAAAACCAATTGGCCTGTACGGACGTTTGCGCTTGCAGGTGCGCGATCATCAGCGAAATGTAATAACTAATGGCCGATGTCAGATAGAAAGATTTGACCCAAAGGAAAATCTCCGCATAGCGCAAAAACAAACCCATACGGCGGACAATCACGATAGCCAACATTAAAACGGGAAAACTCACATAAACACAAAAATTTGCCCAGCCCATGATATAAGGGAAAAATGTCTGTGTGGACATGGCCCAAGACCACGGCCAGTTGTTTTCCCCTGCTTGTATTTGCCCGCGGATGATAGAGGCGAAGATTGCTTCATCCAGATTATTTTGCCGGATTCCCATTTGACTTAAGGTGCCCTTGATTCTGGCCCAAGGGCCTGCGGCAGTCAGGGTGCCCAAACGCAATTTTAGATTGTCCCATTGGCTGTTGTCATAGCGGAATTTTTCCGGTGAGAGGCTATGTAAATCATATAAAATCGGTGTTTTATTCTGGTACATAATTAGAGAAGGTAAATACTGGGCATAAATGAAATCACCCAGACTTTCCCTTAAATGCACGTCCTCAAGCGGAGCATGGACAATCTGGTGTATTTGCAGGGAAAGTTTTTGGGGCCCAAATGGGTCCCCAAGGAATTTGGCATTGTTGCTTAAAGCGGCGTCTAAAATGGAAATGGTGCCAATGCTGACCATATCCGCCATTTGTCCAATAAAAGACAAAATGGTCGGTATGGTATGCCCATTGGTAAGGGTAACGTTGATGGATTGGGCCGTGTTCTTACTGGCGCCATAAACTTCAACGGCGCTTTTAACACTCGATTGCTGGTATTTGTGCGGAATAAAAAGAATGGTGCCAGTCAGTGAAATAACAACAAATACTGCAAAATGTTTAAAATTCACCTCACGGACTGATTGCCATAGGCTCCAGACAAAGCCCGCGACAAATGCCGTAACGCCTAAGAATGTCTGATTAAAGAAAAACTCCGTGAGTTTTTGCGAACAATTTAAACCCCAAGCTGATAAAGCGGCATCGATGGGAGTTAAGCCAAAGATATCCATAAACCAATTTTTATTTTGGGGAAATTAACGGGATTACTTAAAAACCATTTAGGATTCGGGGAAATCCGCTATTAAACTTTGAGGATAAGTTTAATTTATTGATGAATATGCAACAATAGTACCAAAATAAGCATAAATGTCAAGAATAATATTTGACTAAAAATCAATATAATGGCTGTATTGCATACTGCTTTATAAACGTTTGTTAAGACTAAAACTTCCGTACTTTTATATTTCAATTGGTATTCCGGGATATTGCTGAAAACACAGGGTAACTCATAGTGGACATAAAGAATGTAACTAACAAATACCTTGGAATATGCCCACACATGTTAATGTCCATTGGCCTGCACTAACACCTGTCCCTCTGATATAACTAATTTTGTCTGTGGCATTAGTAGAATTCCATCTAGCTATAACAACAACTGAAGCATTACTTAACCCATTGTTAGCGGCGACGTTTGGCGAGGGTACTATTATTGGCAAATAGACATAAGTAAATTGAGGCGATGTGGGCACACCTATATTATTGCAAACATTCTCATTACCTATATTTGAATCCAAACAAGCTTCCATGACAGGCCGCCAAGCATTCAATGTGGTAAAGGCCTCTGCTGCCCTGCTTTTATTAACATTACCAAAAAGGTTAGGCAAAGCAATCGCCGCTAAAACACCTAAAATGATCAGAACAACGATAATTTCGATTAACGTAAAACCATCTTTGAGTAATCGCATATTTCTTCCATTCCATCAATGAAACGTGCTGCCTTCACGATCGTCTCCACAGAATATTAAGGCGCCCAGACATTACGATATTACGTATTGTCCGGGCGCCCATTCCTCCGATGACCGGAATCAAAAAGGTCAACGACAAACTAACAAATACCAGAAAACTTACCATTACATGCGGGTGTCCATTGGCCTGCACTAGCACCAGTTCCTCTTGTATAAACAATTGTATCTGCTGCTGCTCCACCATTCCAAGTAGCTGTAACAACAACCGCATCATTACTTAACCCATTGGCAGCAGCGCCAGCAGTATTGGCAGGCGGTGTTGTATAAGCATAACCAAATTGAGGTGATGCGGGGACAGCTACTACTTTAGCGCCACCCGTAGTACAAAGACCTTCATTACCTATATTTGAATCCAAACAAGCTTCCATTGCCGGCCGCCAACCATTCAATGTGGTAAGGGCCTCTGCTGATCTGCTTTTAGTAACATTACTAAAAAGGTTAGGCAAAGCAATTGCCGCCAAAACACCCAAAATAATCAAAACAACGATAATTTCAATTAAGGTAAAACCGCTGCTTTTCTTGGTTAACTTATTCATAACACTCTCCTTTGAATTGAGTTATAATGATTTTTTTATTTAACGGGGTCCGACATTAGATGATTTATTGATTGATGACCTTTGACCATTCCCTATATTTTCTGCCTAATGAGCAGCGGGAACCTGATTTTGTATGTTCCAGCCCCTTAATCGCTCAAGGGGGACAAAGTTTTTATATGTCGAACTCTCGTTAACACACCTTCCTAGTTCAAATGTAACACACACTCTTTATACTTGTCAATGCTATATTGGGTTTTATTAGAAACCGCTTTTCTTAATCCTAAATCTCGCGTTAAGACACAATATGACGCAAAATTAATGAGAAATCCCCGTGCCTCCTTGTCCTAACTTAAATAACGGCATAAATATAGCGACCACAATAACCCCTATGGAAAACGCCATAAATATCAACATAAATGGTTCAAAAATAGTGCCAAAACGTTTCATAAAAGCTTCCACGGTATTTTTATAAAAGACGGCCACATGGTCAAACATTTTGGCCAATTCACCGGTTTCCTCACCTACTTTTATCATCTGCACGGCCATCGATGGAAAAAAACTTTCTTTGGCCATGGAATCCGCCAGCCCTTTGCCCTCCCGGACCTCCTGACGGACCTTAGAAATCAGCAAACCGCAGCTTTGGTTGTCCACCAACCGTTCAACAATTTCCAAAGACAAAAGGATCGGAACGCCGGACCCGATTAAAATAGACATCTGGGAAGTGAAGCGTTCCATAATAATGAGCTTGCTGACCTCTCCTACAACGGGAAGTTTAAAAATAATCTGCTCCAGCTGTATCCCCCCTCTGGTTGTCTTAAAATAATTCCTCGCCACAAAAACAAGGGCCGCGATAGTCCCCGCGATCAAAAGAAGGTTCACTTGAATAAATTTAAAGGTGGCCAACAGTACCTGGGTGACGACCGGGAGCTCCGCGTGCAAAGAAGCAAAGACCTCTTCGAAGCGGGGGGCGACCACCATGGCAAAAAAGACAATCGCCCCCACACACACGACACAAAGAATGCATGGATAAATAATCGCTGAAATGATGGCTGATTGAAAAGCGGCCTGGTCCTCGACATGGGCGGCCAATTTATTTAAAACAGAAGGCATGGTACCGGCCGCTTCACCCACTTCCACCAGAGACACCCAAAATTGCCCGAAAATTTTTGGGTGCTTGCCTAACGCTTGAGAAAATGACTTGCCTGATTCTATATCGTTACGCACTTGTTTGACGACATCATACAATTGTTTGCTCTGGATCTGCGGGACGATGACATCCAGGCTGCGTATGAGCGCCACCCCCGCTTCGAGCATGGTGGCCAGCTGCCTGGATAAAACCAAGAGGTCCTGTAATTTGACTTTGGTATGGTTAAATTTAATGGCCGCGGATTTGACGGCGTCGGGCTGGTCTTGGACCATCTGCAAGACTTCAGAATATTTAATAATAAAAAAACCTTGCGCCTGAAGTTTTTCTACCAATGCCTGCTCATTGGCGGCCTCGGCCGTATCGGCCTTTATTTTGCCTGTACTGTCCCTCGCTGTATAACTGTATATCCCCATATAACAAGTTCTCTTTTTAAAATATCGGCCCGAATTCTGTCCCGCTTAGGGTCAACCAATCGTTATCCCTAAAATCTCATCAACACTTGTGGTCCCTTCTTCAACTTTTTTCATGCCAACTTCAAACATGGTGTCCATGCCGCTTTTACGGGCGGCGTCCCTGAGTTCTTCATAGCTGGCATTTTTCCCCAATAAAGAACGGATTTCTCCGGTAATGGCCAGGACCTCTGCGATGACCAACCTTCCCTTATAACCCGTATGGGAACACTCATCACAGCCTTTAGCGCGATAAATCAAATCACTTTTGATTTTATAATTACCGACCACTTCACCATTGGGTTCGTAAGGCTCTTTGCATTTAGGGCAGAGCCGTCTGGCCAAACGTTGCCCGATGACCATCACCAGGGAAGGGGTCAACAAGAAGTGAGGGACACCGATATCTATCAAACGCGTGACCGCGGAAGCGGCATCATTAGTGTGCAGGGTGCTTAAGACCAGGTGTCCCGTCAAAGCGGCACGCACGCAAATTTGGGCCGTTTCCAAATCACGCACCTCCCCCACAAGAATAATGTCCGGGTCCTGACGCAGGAAAGACCTCAGGGCCGAAGCGAACGTAAGCCCTATATCGGCGCGGACCGCCACTTGGTTGATCCCATCCAGTTTAAATTCAACAGGGTCTTCAATAGTGAGAATATTCTTAGACGGATCTTTAATCTCATTAATGGCCGCGTAAAGGGTGGTTGATTTGCCGCTCCCTGTGGGGCCTGTGACGAAAAATAAACCATAACTGGACTGCAGCGCTTTACGGATTAAAGCCAACTGCTTGGCATCGAACCCTAAATTGGCTATTTCAAGTTTTACGGCACCTTTGTCCAGAATACGCATGACAACTTTCTCACCCCAAATCGTCGGTATAGTCGAAATACGCAAATCCACTATCCTGTCTTCAAGCTTGGCGGAAATATTCCCGTCTTGAGGAAGGCGTTTTTCGGCAATGTCCAGTTTAGCCAGAATCTTAATACGTGATACGATGGCAAGATGCAAATGGGCGGAAGGCGGAGGGATCTGGTATAAAACACCGTCAATACGGTAACGGATTTCTAATTTATCTTTAAACGGTTCAATATGGATATCACTGGCTTTTTCATCAATGGCCTGGCGGATGACCAAATCAACCAATTTGACGACCGGAGCCTCTTCCGCCTTGGCAATAAGACGGTCAATGCTTAATTCCGCTTCCTGGCTACGCTCATAGACCTCTTCTTCACCCTTGATTTCCACTTGTTGGTCAGAATAGGTCCTTTCAACTTCCCTATCAAGCAACGATTCCCCTCCTTGGGCCGTATAAAACTCAGTGATGGCCTTAATCAAGTCGGATTTGGTGGCAATGATCAGGTTTAAATCACACCCGGCAATTTGTTTTAAATTGTCCAGCATAATAAAATCCAGGGGATCAAATACCGCGCATGTCAAAGAATTTTCGTTTTTAGACAACGGTAAGACTATACTTTTACGGGCAAATTCATAAGGCACAAGCTTATTCAAGTTCTGGTTAGCGCGGGGTCTCATCAATTCCGCCCTTTGGGAGGCGTAAGGAATCATCAACTGCGTGCCCAAAGCCACGGCTAAATCGCTTTCGGTAATCATACCGAGTTTAAGAAACACCTCCCCTATACGCTCTTTGTGCTCCTTCTGCGCCCCGATGGCCTCTTGCAATTGAGCTTCGGTAATCAAACCTTGCTTAATAAGAATTTCACCAAGCCGTTGATGGACCATTACGGACTGTCCTTTTCTGAAGAATCAAATCGCCGATTTATATTGTTCATTTTTTATGGTGCTGTGACTTCCCGGTCGATTCGCACAGCAGCTTCATTGTCCAGCTTCAGTTTCATTTTATCATCCAGAATATACGGTGTGATAAAAATAATCAATTCCCTCTCACTGACGGTCTTATCTTTATGGCGAAAAGCCGCTCCCACTAAAGGGAGATCCCCTAAAAACGGCAATTTAGTAATGGTCTTCTGGCTTTCATCACGTAACAGCCCCCCTATCATCACGGTTTCTCCATTTTTGACCCTCAAAATGGACTGAGAAGCGCGTTCTTCAGGGTCCTTAAATGTTTGCCCATTAAATGTCCCGCCTTGTTTAGCTTCTGTCACCTTAGGGGTAACGGCCAGAATGATTTCTCCTGTGGCAGCATTGGCCTGGGGTGTCACCCGTAAAGACACCCCTGTATCTGCTCTTTCTGCGGTCGCGATAGTTTGGGAACTTGCACTAGACGTGCTGTTCGTTACTGAACTAAGACCTATGGCCTCATGGGTCGTGATTTGAATCTCCGCGGGTTGATTATTGAGTGTCAACAATTTCGGCCTTGCCAAACTGCGCGTGTCTGTTTGGGACCTCAAGAAATCTAAAGCAGCCGTCATTCCTGAAAAATCAAGAATGCCTGTCGTATACGACAAACCGTTTGTACTTGAACCGCTGGAACTGGAGGAACTGGAGGTAATTGTCGCTCCTTTTTGCAATAATGCATTCTGGTTAAAAGGATACAGAAGTGTGCGTTGGGCCCCAGAAAATCGTATGGGGGTCTGTCCGTAAGATACCCCAATCTGGTCTGCGCTATTTTTAGATACATCCAGCATTTCAACTTCAATAAGGACTTGTAAGACCGGAACATCCAATTTAGCAATTGTCTCCTCAATCAAAGGGAATTGTTCCGGTATATCAGTGACAATCAAACTGTTCGTTCGCGGGTCTTCATCTAATTTACCGTCTTTGGACAACACCTCTTTTACCGCATCGGCAATGCCCTTTACCGTATTGGAAGAACCCGCCGAAGAAGCACCACCGGAACCATTCATGGCGGCGATACTCCCACTAAAAGAACTGTTGAGTTTGGAAGAGTCGACTGTCGCGTATTTTAAAGCAAAAACTTTCGTTATCTTTTGATCTTTGGGCTTGGGTTTGACAATAAATACATCGCTGTTGGGGGACATTTCATAAGTTAAATCATTGGCATCAAGGATCTTGTCCAGGGCCTCTTCCACAGGTACATTGTCCAAGAACAACGTAATCTTCTTTGAGGACACGTCCTGGGCGGAAATAAAATTCATGTCTGACTGACGGGAGAAAATCTTGAGCACATCCGTTAAAGAAGCGTCCTTAAAATCCATGGATATTTTCTTGGAATAATCGGCATAAATAAAACGGTTCTCAATATCATTGTCTCGGGGCGCCCCCCAGGCCAGTGACACAAAAACCAGCATAAAGGACAATAAAAAATTGATACGATAAAAGATCATGGTTTTCCCCTCTCAAATTAAGGTGACCCTATCAGTCTACAGTTAAAAGAAATTTCTGCCCTTGAATCAAAATACCCACACCCTGTTGGGTAATGGATATTATTTTTATATTTTTAATACTGTCCCCAACCGCAACAATCCGACCATTGAGTATCGCCTGTGGTTGGGGGCCTCCCCAAACAAAACCATTTAACTTTAACTTCAAAGACGCTTTATCTATCGGTTTAAGCTTAACGTACTGGGGTTTACTGACCGTCTTGGGTGCAGGCACGGTTTTTTTTGCGGGGGCTATTTTAATAACAGGCTCCAAAGGAGGCAATGGTATGGCTGACGTGAAAGGATTTTTGGGGTGAGACAAGAATTCAATGACCATACGGTCCTCATCACTGATTTCTTTTGGCGCTTCATTTTGGACAGGGGAGATCGTCCCTTGCTCCGCCGAAAAAACAGGCACCGGCAGCAATAGCCATTGTATCCCTAAAATAATTATAAGTCCCCGTATCATTATTTAATTTGAACAGCCACGATATCAATATCACAATTAATAAAGTCCGTGCTATTGTCCAATTTTGTGGACCAAGACTGCACCTTCATCGCATAAGGAGAACTTTCAATGGAATAAAAAAATGAAACCAGGTCTTTAAAATTCGCGGCCTTAATGGTCATAAGAAAACTCGTGGATCCATAATCTTCATGGTCCGTCTGCTGCCCTGGGGAAAGGTTTATGATAGAAATGTTATTTTGGTTCGCGAAATCAGCCAGCTTATTAAAAAGCGAATCCTGCGTGAGCGGCTTGGCCAAAGAAGATTTAAATTTATCTACTTTCTCTTTGGAAGCTTCATAACTGGCAATGACATCAATCTTTTCAAGCTTTTGCTTAATTAAATTCTGGTAATTGGCCATCTGAGAAGAAAATTTACCGAATAACGACACCCCGCTTATCAAAGCTATCCCCAAAACCACAATCACCAAAAGGATGCTCTTTTTCGCAATGATCTTTTGAATATCTTTATTAACGTTTGGATCCATTTTAACCCCTAGGAGCCGCTTATCGAAAAACTAACGACCATATATTTGTCTTGTTCTTGATGGCTTTCCATGGCATTTGTCTTAAAATTAATTTTTGAAAGGGCTATACTGGCCTTTAAATTAGACAAAAATTCATTGACCGCCTTGAATTCCGACACCATATTTTTCAAATAGGCCCTGCCGTTCAAATCTATGATAAGGCGATCGCTCAAAGAGTATCTCACATTGGCGCTATCTAACCAGACCCCTGCGGGTAACGCTTGAGATAACGCAACCAATGCGGCGGCCATATGGCTGGGCTCCAATACTCTCTTATAATTCTTTATTTTGTCTTCATTATGTTGGATGTCTGCTTTTATAGCATTGATGTCCTTGCCAGCCAGGGCCCCTTGACGCTGTGTCAAACTTTCATCCTGTTTTCGCATGTCCCCCAGCTTCAATCGGCTAAAAGCTAGGGCCATCCCCAAAATTAACATACAAACAACCGCTGTTTGTAAAGCATAGGTAAAATCGCTGGCATTCCAATTCAAAAGCTCGGTGACATACCACGGCAAATCTTTCGATGGTTCCGGGGTCTGGGTGACAGTTTTGGCCTCCATAAAATTAAAGGAAGCAAACCCTGAGAATTTCTCCGTTATGCATGCACCGCTAGCGCATATCGTTTCCTTATCTACAAATTTCTGTAGGCCCACATTGACCACCGACTCGACCACCCTGGCCTTAATGGATAATTCTTCGGTAAGGCTACCGACCAGTTCTTTGTCCAATACAGTGGAAATAATTAAAACATCCTTAATGTTTTCCTTGGAAAACTGCCGATTATAGTACTCAAATGATTTTCTTATTTCCCTGAAAAGCTGATCTCTCACCATATCGTGCAGCGCTTTCGGGTCCTGAGCATCAGTAACGGTGAATGGGAACTCACGGAAAAAATAAGAAACGCCTTTTTCATAAAAAACTATCTGCCCATAATTTTCATGGAAATAAATAACGACCGCCCTCTGATCTTGCCGTAAATAACCGTTGGTAATCAGTTGTTTGGCCAAACTTACCAAAGAGGGTTCATAAACAACAGGTTTACAATTGACCTGTTTTAAAATGCGGTCATATTTTTCCAAGGTCTGTTTACGCACACCGTAGAAGACAATCCGCAAACGTTTTTGTTTGTTTTCTACAAAAGGGACCGCCTTGTACACATAATCCAGAAGTTTCAAATCAAAAGGTACATATTTCTTGGCCTCAAAAAAGACGACGTTATTTATTTCGTTTGTAGGCATCCAAGGAATCACGAAAGAACGTAAAAACACCTCTTTGGTAGGAATTGAGACACAGACCTGGCCCGCATCAATCTTATTTTCCCTTAACATTTTCTGGAACAAAGCCACTATCTGGACTTCTTCGTTATTAACATCGACAAAAGTCCGTGTTTCTTTTGGGACTGTGGATAAGGGCAAAGGAAAACTGACAGCTTTTTGCGGTTTGTTGCGGTTCGCTTCCACCAAAACAATCTTCTCATCGCTAAGAAAAAGTCCTATTCTTTGGGAATTAGGCATAATTTTTTATCACTAATATATAAATTATTTATTTTAATATTCAATTTTTATTAGACTATAGCCAAGAAACCTTGTCAATATAATATCGAATAATTAATCCTCCTACCGGTCCACCCTTGAGGCCGTAAAAAACAACAGGTAAAGGTCGGCCTTAAACAAAAAATCCCGAGTTTAAAATGTTGACCCGTTGTTGGTTGTAGCAGCAACAGTAACAACATTCGGATTCGACACTGGAGAATGAGTCGCTGTTGCTGTATAGGTAGTGCCGTTGGCGGTAAAAGTTGAGGTGTATAGGGAAGGATAAATAAATGTGGGGGTAGCGCCTGCCGTAGCCTGATTATAAGCTCTCCAAAAATCCCCTTTGGCCAGTTCCTCTGTTACGATTCGATCCACCTGAGAATGACTGGTTTTGCTCTGGCTCATACTGATGGAAAGAATGGTGGCGCTAAAAATCATCATGATCATGATAATGATCAAAACGATGACCATCACAACGCCCGACCTATTTGCTATTCTATTTGAGTGTAGTTGCATAACTTTCCCCATCTCTAGGTCAGTCATGATAACTCATGCACCGCGGGCAACGACAGGGGCTATTTTGAAAATAATCCAAATATACATAACCGCAATAATGGCACTGCCTAAAATATTCAATGATGCGATCCTCCCCCCCCTGCTTATCCCTATTTAAATTATAGACGATCCACCAGGTTAAAACAAGGCCCACACAAAGAATCAGAACAAGTGCAAAAAGAGCGCTAAAATCCCAGATAAACATAACTGGACACCTCATTACCTCGGTTTATCCACCTGGCGCATTTTAAGCCACGGTGTAAAAAAGGCGGCCGAAGATTGTTCGAAAACCATGCCCTCAGAGCCATTTACCTGCTGGCTTGAAACACGGACCTCTTGGGGACCCTGTATCAGGGCAATCGATTTCCCTAAATAGGTAAAAGAATTCCGTCCCCTTCCTATCGGTACGGAAAACCCTACCCAAACGAAACTTACCACAAGAATATGTGCTAAAATCGAAATAATAAAATAACGCATAAGAAAATTTAATTGTCTTGTGAAGCTATGATGTGGACGTGGCTGCTGCCCAACGCACGACATAAATCCCAGATATCCATGACCCTTCCCATTGATGAACGGCGGTCGACACGGATAAAAATACTTTGATGCCTAAAGTCGAGTTTGGCCAGGCTTTTTTTAAGTTCGTTAAGGGTGACCACTTTATTATTAAAATACAATACGTTTTCAGCCGTAACGGCGATAGTTTGATCATTCTGTAAACCCTCGCTAACCACCGCACGCGGCATACGAATTTCAAAACCGGCCGGTCTGGCTAACGACGAACAAAAAATCAGGACCGATAAAATCAATAGAAATAAATTAAAGGCAGCTATGGCCAAAATCGGATGCAAAGGAATGGATGATAGGGCCAAACTCTCCGTCTTCATATGCTAAGACTCTTCCTGATTCGGATTTAGTTCAGCCAATTGGACCAAAATATGGACGACCCGGGCCATGGCAATTTGCAAATCAGCGATAACATTATTTATTCTGGAAACACAAAAACTATAGACAGAAAAGCTTAAAATACAAACCACAAGGCCTGCAATCGTAGAAAACAAAGCCTGCCAGATACCGACCGCCATGTCCCCGACACCTAAAGGATTAAGGACATTCGCCCTCACTTGGACTGAATGAAAAACGACAGTCAAACCAATCACTGTACCCAATAAACCTATCAATACGGACACATTGATTACAAAAGACAAAACCCCCATACGTTCCCTTAAAAGATATGTTTCATAAACAAAGACCTCTTCCATCGCTGTCTTGATCACTTCCGGTGAATTGCCGAATTTTAAGATCGCCGCCTTTAAAATACGGCTGAAAGGGCTTTTATAAGATTCGCACAAACCCAATGTGTGTTTAATGCTGTCTTGTTGTAAGGAACGCATAAGGTCGGCCTTATGGGCCTTTAATGATTTTTCCATGGAAGATAAAAAAAACACCCTTTCCATCCCGACCGCCAAGGCAACCACAGACAAGAAAACAATCGGCCACATCATCGGGCCACCTTTAAGAATCAATTGCCATAAATTAAAAACGATGACCATCATTTTTCGCACCCCCATTAGAATTAATCCAGTCTAAACGTTCCTGGGCGAACTTGGATTCTTCAGTATTTAATTGAATAATCTTTTGATACGTAACGCGCGCCCCTGCCCAATCCTTACGGTCTTCAAAAATTCGTGCGACCCGCAAATAGGCTTTGACTACCCAACCAGACTGAGCGGGGTATTGGGCCGGTATTTTCAAATAACTCCCCACCGCCTCGTCTAGACGCCCCATGACCTCATACGTATCGGCAATATCAAACAACAGTTCCGCATTACTAATCTGCCCTTTACCGGTATCAACATTTAAAGCTTTTTGGTAATATTCAATTTCTTTATTATAACTTTGATTGTTACGGTAAAGTCGCGCGATTTTTAAATATGACTCCCGTGCCAGCCCCGGAGAGGAGGCCGCAATACTTTCATAGGCCTGCGCCGCCTTGGTGGCGTCAAATTCTTTAGCAAATATACCGGCGATAGCCAGCTTCACTTTTGAAGAAATCTCTGAATCTCCAGGAGAAACCTGTTTATATTGGGCCAATGCCTGGTCATACATCCCTTGAATTTCATAGGCCTGCCCTATTTCATAATGGATTTGATTTATACCGGTATGATCCGGAAAATGGTCCAAAATCTGCTGATAATAGCCCAAAGCCTGGGTATAGTCCGAATTTTTTAAATAAAACTGCGCCAGCCATAATAAAGATTCAAATTTTGCCTCAGTCTTAGGATATTTATAGATAATCAGTTTAAACCTTCTGACAGCTTCCTTGATGCGACCCAATTCATACTGACACTTAGCAATGCCTATATCAGAATTCTTGGCCACCATCGTATCATCAGGGTAAAGGCGCAAAATCTTCTGGAATGTTTTCAAGGCCTCTTCTGGTTGTTTCAGGTTCAAATAGGACAAAGCTAAAATATAGTTTGCTTCGGGCATAAAATCACTGGGATGGGAAAGGCCCTTCAAAAAATTTTCTATTTGTATGGAGGCTGTCAGCCAATCACCATTTTTAAAAGCCGCCAACCCTAAATAATAACCCACGTCTTCCAAATAACGGCTTTTAGGAAAATTCGTTTTAAGACTTTCAAAAGCCACAATAGCAGCCTGGATTTTTCCCATCTTTAATAATGCAATAGCTTGGCGGTGTTGTACATAATCAGCCATGGCATTATCTGGATAATTTTTAATAACATCATCGTAAACATCCACTGCTTCCTGTGTTTTGTTCGCATCTGCCAGCGCATCAGCCATCTGTACAAGAGCGCTCACCTTGACTTTTGTTTTATTAGTATGGTCCGCGATACTTTGGAAACGCGCCTGGGCCTGAGGCAAATTGTTTAGTTTCGCATAGGTCCAGGCTATGCCCAAGTTGGCCTTCAAAGACAATTCTTCATTGCCCCCGCGATCAATGACAAAACTATAATCTCCCAAGGCATCATCAAATTTTTTAAGCATAAAATTGACGTTCGCCCGTCCTAAATGGGCCTCTAAATAATGTTGCCCCCTAGGATAATTCTTAATTAGATCGTTATAGGTTTCAACTGCCGCCCGCAAATCTCCTTTTTCGATAAATACGTTGGCTTTGACCAACAGTAAATCATCATCCGGCAAACCCTTCCTTTTACTAAAATCCTGCCCTTCTTTAAGTATTTTTTCAGCCTCATTAAAGTTCTTTAATTTTAAATCACACCATATTTTTCCGATATAAGCCGTCAAAACCAATTTGGGATCTGAGGACTGAAGGACTTTGTCGTAATATATTCTAGAATTTTCATAATCTTCCATGTAATAATAACTGTCCGCCATATTCAAATAAACATCCCATAGATGGTTGGATTGGGGATACATTGTCAAATAACGTAAGAACTTTATTAGGGCCTCCTGATAATTACCCATATCATAAAAACATTGGGCAATCTTAAGGGAAGCATCTTCGCTAAGTTGATGTTTGGGAAATTGCGTCACCAACTTCTCGAAAATATTTTTAGCCTGGGAGTATTGCTTTTGGTCAAAAAAAGACCACCCTAGAGAATAATAGGCCTGGGGAAGATAAGCCGAATTAGGGTATGTGTCGATAAGCTTCCGGTATTGCTTTTGCGCCTGTTCGTAATTAGGGATTTTTAAATACACCTCTCCGAGCCAAAAAAGCAATAATTCTTTATCATCGTAAGTCCCAATTAAACTATTTAAAGTGTTCAAGGCATCAGAAAAATGGTTTTTAAAGAAATAACATTGGGCCAAAAGAAATTTGGCCCGAGAGATTTTAGGGTTTTGCGGAAAATTTTCTAAAAATTGTTCTAAATAATTAATCGCGACATCATAGAAACCATCATCAAATGCCCTTAAGGCAGTAGAATACAACTCTTCCTGTTGATTTTGGGCGTTAACCACATCTACTAATGGGGGGAAAACAAAAGACAATACAAAAAAAAGAACCAGTATTAATTTTCGCATATGTTAATTTCGTAATTTTAAAAAAATTTTTAAATATTTGCCCGTATAGGAAAAAGCATGCTTAATGATTTCCTCCACAGATCCGGCAAAAACAACTTTCCCTCCCTTGTCTCCTCCCTCGGGGCCTAAATCAATAATATAATCCGCCGATTTGATCACATCCAGATTATGCTCTATCACAAGCACCGTGTTGCCTCGATCCACCAGTCTTTGTAAAACTTTAAGTAATTTATCGACATCGGAAAAATGCAATCCTGTCGTGGGTTCATCAAGAACATAAAAAGTCTTCCCTGTGGCCGGTTTACACAATTCACTGGCCAACTTTACCCGTTGAGCTTCTCCCCCCGACAGCGTGGTGGCCGACTGGCCTAAACGGATATATCCCAAACCTACATCATAAAGCGTTTGTAATACAGATTTAATCCTTGGGACATTATCGAATAGAACGATTGCTTCTTCAACTGATAAATTCAGGACATCCGCAATATTTTTGCCCTTAAATTCCACTTCCAACGTCTGGTCAGTGAATCTCTTGCCGTGACAGACCTCACATTCCACATAAACATCCGGTAAAAAATGCATCTCTATTTTCTTAATGCCATCGCCGCCACAAGCTTCACAACGGCCGCCTTTCACGTTAAAACTGAAACGGCCTGGTTTATAGCCGCGCATTTTGGACTCAGGCAATTGGCTAAATAAATCACGTATTCCTGAGAACATCCCTGTATAAGTAGCAGGATTCGAGCGCGGGGTACGGCCAATGGGCGACTGATCAACCACAATGACCTTATCAATGTCCTGCAAACCCTCTATTTTCTTATGCAATCCGGGCTTTTCTTTTGATCCATGCAGTTTGTGGCTTAAAGCCTTATGTAAAATATCCTCAACTAAAGTTGATTTACCAGACCCCGATACACCGGTCACGCACACAAATGTCCCTAAAGGAATGGAAACATCTATGTTTTTCAAATTATGTTGTTTGGCACCTACTATCTTCAAAAATTTAACATTGACTATATCCCGGCGTTTGTCCGGTACATGGATCTCATAGGTGCCATTCAAGTATTGTCCGGTCAAAGAATCTTTACACCCAATGAGGCCCTTGACATCCCCCGCGTAAATGACTTTCCCACCATGCTCCCCCGCTCCCGGGCCTAAATCAATGACATAATCTGCCCGGCGAATGGTGTCTTCGTCATGCTCAACGACAATCAAGGTATTGCCTAAATCTCTTAACGCATGCAAAGTCGACAAAAGTCGATCGTTGTCTTTTTGGTGAAGCCCTATACTTGGCTCATCCAACACATAAATGACTCCTACCAAACCGGAACCCACCTGAGTGGCCAAACGGATACGCTCCGCTTCCCCACCGGAAAGCGTGGCACTGCGCCTATCTAAAGTCAAATATTCCAGACCGACATTAATACAAAAATCCAGACGCCGATGAATCTCTTTGAGGATCTCGGAGCTAATGATTTGTTTATCTTTAGATAACTTAAGACTATTAAAAAAACTTTTGGCCTCTTTAATTGAAAGCGCTGTGACGTCGGTAATATTGCTGTCCGCTATCTTGACAGCCAGGGACTCTCTTTTAAGGCGCCTGCCATGGCAGGCCGGACACGCAGAAACAGACATAAAAGAAGAAATTTCTTCCTTAAGCCAGTCGCTGTCGGTTTCTCTAAAGAGACGTTCAAGGTATTTAACTACCCCTTCAAAAGCCCGTCCCCAGATTTCATCATCACAACCATAGAAAACGATGTGCTTAAATTTCTTGTCCAATTGGTCAAATGGTGTGTGCGGGTCTACACCATAAATATTGGCAATCTCGCGCAACACCGCCCTATAATACATCATGTACCCACGCTGGCCCTTTTTCCAAGGTGCGATGGCTGCGGTCCATGGTTTAGTTACATCCGGAACCAAAGCTTCCGGGGCGATTTCCATCTTGGTCCCTAAACCATTGCAATCGGGACAAGCTCCATAAGGTGAATTAAATGAAAAAATGCGCGGCTCAATCTCACTTAAAGAGGTCCCGCAATCGATACAGGCATAACGTTCACTAAAGGTCTGATCAGACCTTGCTCCATTAAAATCAACCACCATGATCCCTTCTCCGACCTTAAGGGCTGTTTCAACGGAATCAAAAAGCCGTCTACGGATGTCCGAACGAATGCTAAGACGGTCTACCACCACTTCAATGTGGTGAATCTTATATTTATCTAACTTAATGTCTTCCTGTACATCATAAATCTTACCGTCAATGCGTAACCTGGCAAAGCCGGATTTAACGACCTGGGCTTGGATATTACGGTATTCCCCTTTGCGTCCACGAATCAATGGTGCCAAAATGTTGATTTTTGTGCCTTCGGAAAGGTTTAAAATCTGATCAACGATTTGCTGTGCACTTTGCTGTTCAATTTTCTTGCCGCAGGAGTAACAATAAGGTTGACCGATACGGGCAAATAAAAGGCGCAAATAATCATAAATTTCGGTTTGAGTGGCCACTGTGGAGCGCGGATTACGGCTGACAGTCTTTTGTTCAATAGAAATAGTGGGCGAAAGCCCCTCGATATGCTCAACCTGCGGTTTCTGCATTTGATCCAAGAACTGACGGGCATAAGCGGATAAACTTTCTACATAACGGCGCTGGCCTTCCGCATAAATCGTATCAAAAGCCAAGGATGATTTTCCCGAACCGCTTAACCCTGTGACCACAACAAACTGATTGCGGGGAATTGTCAAGTCTATGTTCTTAAGATTGTGCTCTTTGGCCCCGCGGATAATGATAGATTCAGATTTCATAAAATCTCACAGTTTGTTTGCTGTCTTTTATACCCGTTCGGTCAAATTTTGAAAGATTCTGCTTTTTTACCCACATTAAAATAGTTTAATATGATATATAAACTACTATGAAAAGCATACCTATAAAAAAATAATGTTGCGCGGCGGTCATTCTGTTGGTTTTATGCCTTACAACCCACGCAGATGTCCTCAATCATCAATTCATGTTGGATGATTTCTTCAAACATCAACAAGGCAAGAAAACTAAATAATCCATCGAAAATTCCCCGTGATTAAATCATTATAATCAGATGGATGAAAAATGTCGTACAAAAAACAACCCCTGTAAAAATACAGGGGCTGTTTTTTAATTTACTGCCACACGACGATTTACTTGCGTTTTTTGGTCTTCTTGACGGAAGATTTCTTACTCTTGCGAGTACCGCCGCGAACCATTTTCGCACAGGAAACGTCTCCCTGCTTATCGATAAAATAAAGATACCCTTCTTCTCTTTTAACACCGACCTTAGCGACTTTCTTAGGCGCACCGCCTTTACTTCCGCCACGGGCCATTTTGGCACAGGAGATGTCTCCTTGTTTGTCCAAGAAGTACAGGTAACCTTTTTCCTTCTTGATACCGACTTTAGCGACTTTCTTTGAAGCCATACGTTCACCCCCTTTCCATATAAAACTATTATGTTCCTATCCTAACTTGACCTAAATATTGTTTTAACGTCACAATTGCTGAGAGTACGGCCAAATAACTGGTTTTAGGATTATCCGGACAAACAACATTTTCTGTCTTAGTCACTAATCTACCGAATTCCCCTATCACCTCGATTTCATGCGAATTGACCTTAAACTCAGGAGAAGTTGTGATACGCACACGTAACTTGTCTTTAGCGGAAGAAGCCAAGGCAATGGTCGCCGCCACATTAATGTTCTGTGGAAAACATTTCACCGCCTCTTTAACATTGCCGTCAAACAAAATTGTTTCCTTGGAAATCTGCGAAAGGTTAATCCGTTTTTCCTGCACATAAGCATTATCGGCAAAACCATAAACCGGTTTACGCGTGGTCAATGTAATATGATGAATTTTACCGAGCCTGGCCGCTTTAATGGCATCAATACCGGCGATAGCTCCTGATGGGATCAAAAGACGGCAGCCTTGGTTTTGGGCCAATTTCAAAATAGATTCTCCATCAAGCAATTTCCCCACACTCATGACCAATATATCTTTTTTAGCCATTAACGCCTGGCGGATCAGTTGGTGGGTATCAGGGGCATTGACCGCCTCGACCACCAAATCACAATGATCCAACAGTTGAGGATAAGATTTCTGAACTACATTTTTGTATGGAATGTGTTTGGAAAGGCTGGCTGATTTGGCAGGGTTGATGTCGAAGAGGGCCGTCACACAGGCCAAATCTTCACATTCTGTCTTGATGCTACGGGCAATCCTCGAGCCAATGGCTCCGCAGCCTAATATGCCTACTCTAATTTTTGTTTTGCTTCGGTTCATGAAGGCGGATGGAAACATTATCAATCAGTCTAGTTTTACCGAAGAACACCGCTAAAGCAATTAATATATTACCTCCAAGACATTTAAGGTCTTGCAAGGTATCTGCATTCACACATTGGACGTATTGAATCTTCCCCGATGAGCCGTTCTTAATCACAGACCGGATTGCTGCCTTTATCTTGGCCGGTGACATTTCCCCTGCTTTAATCATCTTTCGGGCTTGGCTTAAAGCTCTATAAAGCACGGCGGCTTCCTGACGCTGGTCAGGCGAAAGATATTGATTGCGTGAACTCATGGCCAAACCATCAGCTTCCCTTTGGGTGTCCACAATCTTGACCTTGACCGAAAAATTCAAATCCCCAAGCATCGTTTTCAGCACCGCTACCTGCTGGGCATCTTTTTGTCCCAAATACATCACATCGGGGCCAACCATATTCACAAGCTTGGCCACAACGGTCGCCACACCTTTAAAATGTCCGGGACGGAAACGGCCACAAAGCAATTGGGAAATCTTTTCTACGTCGATGTATGTCAAATAGCTTTTTGGATAGACGATATTATCCGACGGAACAAAAAGAATGTCAATATTTTCTTTTTTAGCCATCGTCGAGTCTCTTCGAAGGTTTCGAGGGTATTTTTTAAAATCTTCTTTAGGCCCGAATTGTATGGGGTTAACATAAATACTGACAACACATAAATCGTTATCTTTTTTAGCTTGATGCATTAAAGACAAGTGCCCCTGGTGAAAATATCCCATCGTCGGAACAAAACCTATTGTTTGTCCCTGACGGCGGGCTTCCCCAAGAATTGTACGCAATTGATTTATCGTCTTAACGATGCGCATAAATGTGGCTGGATCTCTTCCAAAGGTTTCAAAACAAACTCACGTTCCATCATACGTGGATGGGGAATGACCAAACGACGGCTGATGATTTTAACATCATCATATAATAAAATGTCGATATCAATCACGCGGGGGCCATTGACAACTTCACGGACTCTCCCGAATTTCTTTTCGATTTTCCCAATGGCCGACAAAAGCTCCTCAGGGGAAAAGAAAGTTCTGACCTTGACAACGGCGTTAAGGTATTTCCCCTGTACCGGGCCTCCCACCGGATTTGTTTCGATAATGGTCGAAGTCTTTAAAACGTGAAGGCCGCAATCTTTCAGTTCCCGCAAAGCTTTCTGGATAAAATCTCTGCGGTCACCGAGATTGGAGCCTAGGGCGAGATAAGCAATAGACATTATAAAATTTTCTTTAAACGTTCAACAGCTTGATGGATACGTTCAACGGGGATGGTCAAGGACATACGCACAAATCCCTCACCGGATTTGCCGAATCCCACCCCCGGAGTCACCACAATGTCCGCTTGATCCAAGAAGGCTTTCGCACATTCCATAGAATCATTAAACTTTGAAGGAGTTTTAGCCCACACATAAAAGGCAGCCTTAGGCGGATCAATCTTCCAGCCGACCGAACGCAACCCGTTAATAAGCGCGTCCCGGCGTATCTGGTATTCACTACGCATATCTTCTATCTCACGCGGATCCATGTTCAAAGCCGCGATGCCCGCATATTGGATGGCATTAAAAATCCCTGAATCGCAATTCGACTTGACCTTAGCTAAAGCGGCCACAAGCGTCGGGTTCCCGCAGGCCCAACCTAAACGCCAGCCTGTCATGTAATAGGTCTTTGAAAATGAGTGAAATTCGATAGCAATCTCCTTTGCCCCCTCTATTTCTAAAATGCTCGGGGTCGTAATACCGTCATAATAAACTTCCGAATAAGCCAGTTCAGAGACGATAATGATTCCCTTGGCTTTA
>JAJXTI010000015.1 GCA_021783915.1 bacterium | reverse complement strand
AGGTATCGGCCTAATTTGAGACACGGTTTTTGGGGGCTTTCTCTTTGTCTTTGGCCCTTTATCTTTTTTAATTTCCAAATCTTCTTCAGGGGCGATGAAACGCTTGTCCTGGCCCTGGATTTTGATCCGGTATTGCCACTCACAGCCTTTTGCGCCGGTAAACAATATTTTTAACCGCGTCTCACCATCGATGACCCCTTCATACCCTAACTTTTTGTGCCTGACTAATGTGTTGTTTTCTATCATGCCTGCTCCTTCAATGGGCCCATGACTTCTGAGCAATTTATGTTATCTACACTCCTAAATTCTTCCAAAAATCAACGCGTATTAAAGAGTTTCAATCATTATACTCTGCTTACAACTTTTGTATAGGCAGGCCTTCATTGGCGGGTTCTATGTCTCTATCCCCATCAATTGTGAAATGCGCTCAATCTTGCTCTGTTTCAGAAGCTCCAAGGCCAGCGGTTCAGTTTGGGATAAAATAATATTAGAGAGGCTCTCGTGCAGTTTAGGTAAATACCTCGCATCCACGCTAAAAGTACGGACCCCAATCCCTAATAAAAACGGCAGAAACTTGGGGTCGGTCGCCATATCACCGCAGATAGAAACATCCTTGCGGTGTTGGATGGCCGCATCGACAATCTTCTTTAACGCGCGCAACACTGAAGGATGCTGGGGCAGATACAAATTGGCCACCCGCTCATTGGTGCGATCCACGGCCAGAAGATACTGAACCAAATCATTGGTGCCGATGCTCAAGAAATCCGCTTCTTCGGCAATTTCATTGATAATGTCAACCGCCGAAGGAAGCTCCACCATGGCCCCCAGCTGAGGATGGCAAATCTTCTGTTTTTCGTTTTCTAAATCGTACACGCATTCCTGCACAATCCCCTTGGCCTGTTGGAATTCATCCACGGATGAAATCATGGGGAACATAATGCGCATGTTCGCCTCATGGCCCGCACGCAGCATGGCGCGCAGCTGTGTGACAAAAACATCTTTGTATTTCAGAGAAAACCGTATTGAACGCAGCCCCAAAAATGGGTTTTCTTCGTGGCCGTAGTCGTAATAGGAAAGGATCTTGTCTCCACCGACATCCAGCGTGCGCAAAGTCACTTCTTTGCCCGGCATCCCTTCCACCAAACGCCGGTAAATCAAGTACTGCTCTTCCTCCGAAGGGAAGCTGCTGCGGATCAAAAACGGAAATTCACTGCGGTAAAGGCCTATGCCATCGGTCTTAAACTCATTGGCCGCTTTCATGTCCCCCAACAGGTTGATATTGGCCATCAATTTAATGGCCACACCGTCTTTGGTATGGGGCCTGGAACGAATGGACTTTTTTAAATGGTCCAGGTCCTTGTGCAATTCTTCACGATCAAAAATCTTTTGCACCGTGTCTTCCAAAGGGTTGATATGAATATAACCTATAACAGCATCCAGCAGAATACGGGTCCCTTCAGATATCGACAAAAGCCCAGGTTCATCCGCAACCACCAGCGGGATGTTCAACGACCTCGATAAAATCGATACATGAGACGTCACTCCCCCGCTTAAAAGAATGATCCCTTTGACTTTTTGAGAAAAAAGTTTGATGGTGTCTGATGGAAGCAGCTCGCGGGCTATCACAATACGGTCTTCTAAATCGCTATGGTGTTGTTTTAAGCCTGTCATGTTCTCCAAAAGATGGCGCCCGACGTCCTTGACATCATAGATTTTATCGCGTAAATAACTGTCCGCGATGGCACTGAATTTATGTACGTACTCCCCCACCACGCCGACGACCGCTTGGGGAGGGTTAATACCCTGGCGGATCAAGGCCAAAATAGCGTCCAGAAAACCTTTGTCTTTAAGCATTAAAATCTGGGCGGTAAAAATAAACCCGCTGACATCAAAAAGATCATTTTCGATTTGTTTTTGTAATTGCTGCAATTGTTTCTCGGTATCTTCCACGGCCCTGTGAAAATCTCCTTCCGTCAAAGGTTTGGACAATCTGGCCAGCTGCTCAAAATCTGTCAGCAGGCCATCCATAACAATCGCCTCCGCGAAAGCCACGCCGGAAGAACCACTGCGGCCCTTGACCAGTTTCAAGTCCGCCAGCGGCTGCGGTTTTTTCTGCTTTTGATCGTTAAGGGTGATCAACAACCTGGCCGTCTCAAGCGTGGTTGCCAACTGCGAAGTGATGGCCCTGAGGATTTGAATATCATCGATGAAAAAATAATTTCTTTTTTCGCTTTGAATGACCATGACCCCGATACCTACTTGGCCGCGTAAAATAGGAACGGCCAATAACGACTCAAAGCGCTCTTCGCCAAGACCCTGGAAGAAACGCGAGTTAGGGTTGTTTTTGACCTGCCCCTCGCAAATGGGACGCTTTTCCTTAAAGGCCAGCCCCGTCAGGCCTTCACCGACTTTTAATTTTATCTGCCCGACAAAAGACGGGTTAAGACCTTGGGTGGCTTTTAAAACAAGTTCATTAAGGTCTTCATAATAGAGATAGATGGAGCAGACTTCGCAGTCCATGTGATGGGTCACCATGGCGGTGATTTTCTGCAGAAAGTCTTCCATACTGGCTGTGTCGTGAAAAAGTCCGGCGAGCTCACTTACATCACAGATAAACTTGGCATGATCCCGTCTAAACATAAGCTTTATTTTGTACATTTTTATATTATTTACAAGAATATTTTTCGCGTGGTATACTTAACACCTTAATTTTTTTATAAGATTAATCCTCATGGGTACAGGCCTTCAGTTCAATCCAGCAAAAAAGGCCGCCCTGGAACAATTAACGGGGAGTAGCGCAGTTGGCTAGCGCGCTTGCTTTGGGAGCAAGAGGTCGAGGGTTCAAACCCCTCCTCCCCGATTGGATTGGCAAAAATGAAGTACCGATGGATCATCATCAGTTTGTCCGTTGTCTTTTTCTTGACTGCCCTCACGATTTATGTCAACCGCGTCATCTTTCCTACGGTAGTCAAAAAAATCGCCATTGAACAGGCGCAAAATTTCCTTAAACGTAAGGTAGAAATCGGGTCCATCCATTTCAATTGGGTGCGGGGCATAGTCATTAAGAAAATCAAGATTTACCAAAAGGACTCCCCCCGTGATGTTTTCGCCGAGGCCGAGAAAATTTCCCTAGGAGTGATTTTTATCCCCGGTTTTAAACAGCATAAACTGACCTTCCCCTTCATCAAGATCCATTCCCCCTCTTTACATTTAATCCACCAGGCTAATGGTCAGTGGAATTTTTCTGATTTACTGCAGGTCCCCGCGGCCAAACCAAATGAAAGACCTTTTCCTGTGAGCGTTGCCGTGGGGGGCATCACCGTTACAGACGGGAAACTACGTTTAGATGATGTCCAGCCGCAAGGAAACTGGACTGAATTAATCAATGGAATCAATCTCAAGGTTGGCCTTTCCTACCAGGGTATCGCCTTTGACGGGTCACTTTCGATTCCTCAAAAAAAAGGCCGTATATCTGTCCAAGGGGCCTGGCAGCCTTTGAACCAATCTTTGAAAGCTTCCGTGCACCTTACACACATCACGCCCCTTGATTACCTTAACCTTGTCCCCGTTAAGATACCCGTGACCCTGGCCAGCGCTACCATAAACCAGGCCGACGTACAAATTGAGTACGCGCCGGGAAGAATCAACCTCCAGGGTGCTTGGTTCATTAAAAACATCAATGTGACAGCCGCAGAAAATAATATTCAGATGGATATGGATGTAAAAAACGCGGACATATCTCTTGGCAAAGACGCCATATCGGCCAAAGGATTGTTCTATTTAACAAATACCCAAATCTTTACGCCGACTTCCTCTATGGCAGGGACATTCAAGGCCAATATTGATGATTTTCTTATGAATTCCCCTGAGGACATTTCAGTTAAAGGATCCTTGATGGCCGATGGGCTTAATATCAAACTACCCAGCGACAAATCATTCCGAGGGCAGATAGCCGCGCAGATCAACCAGGGCCACTGGCAAAAAGATTCCGCCTCCTTTGACGGCAGCATTACCGCCAACCGAATTTCCATCAATTTGAATGACCAGCAAAACATTAAGGGAGACTTAAAGCTCAATGATATAAAAATCACTAAAGACAAAAAGATGATGACGGCTCAAACGGAATTGAGCCTGAACAATCTTAATGTCAGGCTGCCGGGGAAAATTTTTAAAGGGAATTTCAGTTCCCCCCATTTTGCCGTCAGTTTAGACAATCAAAATGATCTTAAAGTCGCGGCACCTATTAATCTGGAGAACATCAATGCCATCATAGACAAAACCAGCCTTAAAGGTTCCCTGCGTTTAACGACTCTCAAAGTTGATTTCAACCAGAACCAGCAAACGCTGGATACCCAGGCACAAGGGCTTTTGCAACAAGCCCAGGTTGGTTTGGAAGGGGACAAGAACCTTAACGTCAACGCCAACTTTGATTTTCATGTCCTTTATCCGCTGAAAAATCCTTCCGGATTGGAATACAATGGTTCATTGGCTGTTGAAAACGGCCGTTTTGAAGGCCTGCCTTTCGGCCCTTTAAATGACATTAATTTGACGGCGGACATTAAGACCGACTCGGCAGTCATTGAGGACTTGTCGTTGTCGGTTTTAGACACCCCCTTAAAAGCCTCAGGTCACATCGTTAATTTTCTTAAGCCTCTCTTGGATGTACAAGTCCAGGCAGGACGGATTGATTTAAGCAAGGCCAAAGAGGTGGCCCCTGACCTTCTTTCGAAATACGGCATAAGTGTTGACGGTGAAATCACGTCGTTTAAACTCAAATTTGAAGGCCCCCCCCTTGATCTTTCAAAAGCTAAAATCAACGGTGAAGGGGTGTTGAGGAACGTCAATGTTGAAAGTACGGGCCTCAAACAAAGCCTCAAGGACGTCTCCGGGACAATCAAGGCCAGCGGCGATTCCATATCCTGGGAAGATTTTACGGCCACCGTCATGGGCAAGACCTTGACTTTGACAGGGCGCCTGACTGATTTTAAAAACCCCGAAATCAAGACATCTCTTGCTTCGAATGGCATTGGGCTCGATGCTGAAATCAATAAAAATGACAACCTCGTGAAGATCAAGAACATTTCAGGCCACTACTTGTCCGCCCAGTTTAACGCCAACGGCTCAGTGGATTTGTCCGATAAAATCCCCCTGATCAATGTCAAAAGCGATTTGACATTTAAATTGGAAGACCTCCCCACCATTGTGCCAGGTCTAGAAAAGACCGTTGGCCCTCTTAAACTTTCAGGGCTGGTAACGGCCAGTACTTCCATCAAAGGCCCTGCCACGGATTGGAAAAAATGGGTCTCCAGCGCCAATGTTCAAAGCGACCTTGTGACGATTGCGGGACTTAAATTCGATAACCTTAAACTTGATGTTGCCCAGGGTGATGGCAAACTCAATAAATGCAATATTACAAGCAACTTTTATGATGGAAGTTTAAACATCGTGACAACCGCTGATTTAAATGACCCCGCGATCAGTTTTGAAACAGCTGTCCACCTGGAGAATGCCAACCTAGCCAAACTAAAGAATGATACAGGGGCCAAGGACGAAGATTTACGCGGTTTTATTGCCTTGACAACAATGGTCAACGGTACCGTCAAAGATATCCTCAATGTCAAAGGCAACGGGGCGTTGAATATTTCTCAAGGGTATCTGATGGAAAAAAACTTTTCCTCCCTGTTTCTGATCCCTGAACTCAGCAACCTCATCTTTACGGACGCATCGGCCAATTTCACCATCGAAAACCAAAAAATATCGACTCAGGATTTCGCCCTTAAAAGCGAGGGGGCGACCTTAAACGGCAAAGGCTGGATAGGCTTCAACCATAAATTACAATTCGTCTTGACTCCGGAATTCAACGCGGACAAAATTATCCAGTCAGACTCCTTTAAAAAAGGCCCTTCCGCTTTAATAGCCTCCGCGGCTGGCCAGTACTTGACCATTACGGTCGACGGCACCATAGACAAACCCGTCGTCCACACCATTAAAAAGCCCATGGAGCTGATTAAAAAGACCGGTGAGATCATCAAGGATAACGTCGGGCAAATCTTAGAGGGCATTTTCCAATAAACGGCGGAATTTGACGAGTGCGCGGGCCCGGTGGCTGATTTTAGCTTTAATGCAAACATCGAGCTCGCCGAACGTTTTATTATAACGGGGAATGATAAAAAGCGGGTCAAAGCCGAAACCATTCGACCCTCGTTCTCCTTTGGATATTAAACCACTGCAGGTCCCCTGTACCATCCCTAATTCTTTTCCGTGACCATCGACCAAAGCAATGACGCAACGGTACCTGGCCTGGCGTTGGGATATCGGGACATTTTTTAACATCGCAAACAATTTTTGGTTGCAAGCTTTCTCACCGGCCCCCTCACCGGCAAAACGGGCAGAATAAATTCCCGGGGCCCATCCCAAGGCCTTGACTTCAATGCCGGAATCGTCCGCCATCGTCATCTTGCCAAGAAGTTTGGCAACGGTTGTTGCCTTTATCAAAGCGTTGGCTTTATAGGTCTTACCGTCTTCGACAACTTCGGGAAGATGGGGGTAGTCCAACAAGGACGTGACTTTCAAAGGAAGGCCGGCTAAAAGTTCTTTGATTTCGCGGACTTTTCCTTTATTTCGTGATGCGACAATAAGATCTCTCATATTCTTAAATCACCTAAACTTCTCTTTTGGATCGCCAGTAATTCTTTAATGCCTTTTTTCGCCAGTTTCAATAAAGCGGCCATTTGGGCCTCAGAAAAAGTGCCGCCTTCACCGGTCCCCTGGATCTCGACAAATTGTCCCTTGCCTACCATAACAACGTTCATGTCGACATCCGCTTTAGAATCTTCGGCATAATTTAAATCCAACACCGGTCTTCCTTCGAAAACACCCACGCTCACCGCGGCCACATAATCTTTAACAGGCAAATTTTTAATCATCCCCTGTTTTTTCATCCATTGTAAAGCCTGGGCCAAAGCAATAAAACCGCCGGTAATGGAGGCCGTGCGAGTCCCTCCGTCTCCTTGTAAAACATCACAATCAATACGGATGGTGCGCTCCCCCAAGGGGGGCGTATCGACAACCGACCTTAAACTGCGGCCGACTAAACGCTGGATTTCTTCGCTGCGGCCGGATGTCTTTTCACGCCTGATCCTGGTGCCGCACGAACGGGGCAGCATGCCGTATTCCGCGGTCACCCAGCCTTTGCCGGAACCTTTTAAAAACGGCGGGACCCCCTCTTCAACGGAAGCGCTGCAAATGACTTTTGTCTGACCGAATTCAATGAGGCACGACCCTTCAGCATTTTTCATGTAATGATTGGTCACGCTGATTTTACGCATTTGGTCCGGTTTTCGGCCGTCAGGTCTATTCATTTTCGCCTTCCTTTGGGATATTCAGCTTTGACAGCAGTTGAAATACCTCCTCGAGGATTCATCACCACTTCCACTTTCATCCAACGAGGCTTACATGCTTCGACAAAATCATCCAACAATTTATTGACCAGGTGTTCATGAAAAATACCGATGTTACGGTATCCCACTAAATAAAGTTTAAGCGATTTTAATTCCAGACAAAATTTGGCTGGCCTGTAACTGACATTAATGACAGCAAAATCCGGCAAAGCTGTCTTAGGACAAATGCAGGTGAATTCGGGAACCGTCAAATCCACAATGTAATCACGATCGCAGTATTGGTTTTCCCACACTTCAATGTCCGGCATCTTAAGCGTGCGGATGTGTTTTTGGCGGCCTTCGTAAGAACTTGCCATGCTTTCCTTTTTGTATAGGCGGATTTATAACCTGCCCTACCTTAATTTCATAAACTTATGGACTTGGGTCAGTATTCTAACGTCTTTCAATATTTTTGCACATGATTTTTGATACTCCACGCACCGGTCAACGGCCCCTTTTTTCAAATCCAAATAATTGGGCTGCAGGACAAATAAAATCCCAGGGTCAATAGCGGCCACCAATTGGGCAGCCTTCAAAACTTCATTCGCGTGAGTGTCCAACGATATCACCGTCTTAATAAAGACCTCTTTACGACGGGCTATCCTCAAAAATTCTTTGTGCTCATGCCAATAGGCCCTTTGTTTGGTTGATGACGGTAGTTTAATGTCCATCGCGATGATGTCCACGTCTTTGATGATCTCTTTGAGCGCCGCGGGCAATGTGCCGTTGGTGTCTAAATAGACTTTCTTTTTAAAAAGTTTAAGAGCGCGGCAAAAACTCTTAAGGAAATCTTTTTGTAACAATGGTTCCCCGCCGGTGATGCTGACCGAATGGCAGCCCTCATAAAGCGCGTCGACCTGCCTCAACAACTCCTCGCCTTTGATCTCCTGGTAATTCCTCTTGCCATCCCCTATGGAAGCGGGGGTGTCACACCAGACACAATGCATGTTGCATCCAAAAAAACGCACGAATACCTGCGGTAGGCCGGCGTACTTGCCCTCTCCCTGGATGGATCGGAATATTTCCAGAATTTTTGCGATCATACTTAACAAACTTCCTAATCCATCTTCCAAATCTTAAAAAACAAAACAGCTGTCCATCATAAAGCCGGATCTTTTGCTTTTGCTTCTTCAAAGCCCTTGGCCCTAAACCGGCAGCTGTCGCAAACACCGCAGGGCCTGGCCCCTCCCTTATAACACGACCAGGTCAACTCAAGCGGGACTTTAAGATTGAGGGCCATCTTTACGATCTGTGCTTTGGTCTTACGGATAAGCGGTGTTTGCAGACACAAGGGCTTTTTTTCAACCCCTGATTTGAGCCCCAGGGCCAACATGGCCTGAAAACTTTTAATAAATCCCGGACGGCAATCGGGATACCCGGAATAGTCAACCACATTGGCCCCGATAAAAACGTCCACGGCTCCTATGGCCTCCGCACAGGAAGCCGCAAAACTCAAGAAAATAATGTTACGGGCCGGGACATAGGTGGCAGGGATCCCTTTGCGATTCAATGGCTTGTTCCGGGGCAAAATGATGGCCTTGTCTAAAAGGGCGGAACCCTTCCAGGGCAAATTGATTTTGACAATCGAATAAGCGCACTTCGCCCTTTTGGCCAGAGCAACCGCAGATTTTATTTCTCGACGATGGCGCTGGCCGTAATCGAAGACCAAACAGTGGCACCGGATACCTTTAGCCTGGGCAAAGTAAAGCGTGGTGGCTGAATCCAAGCCACCGGAAAGTAAAACAACGGCCTTATTCATAATAAATGACACTGGCGGTATCTGATTCCCAAACCTGTACGGTTTTAAGTTTAAGCGGCGAACAGACTTTGAAAAATTCGCGGTAAATATAGCGGGCCAAGTTCTCCGTAGACGGGTTGATGTCTTTAAAGGCCGGCAGATCATTTAAGCATGCGTGGTCGATAGGACCCAGGACCTCTTTTAACTTTCCTTTCAAGACCTTAAAATCCGTCAATAACCCTATGGCATCCAATTCCTCCCCCATGACGGTCACTTCCACATGCCAGGTATGGCCGTGCATGTTCTTGCACGGGCCGTCGTATCCATGCAATTGGTGGGCGGACGCTATGTGGTCTTTAACGGTCACTTCAAACATATTATAAACTGCACCTTTTAACGTTTCTGATGCTTGTCCCTAAAAATCTTACGGCGCGGTATTTAAAGATGTCCGGTTCATCACTGACTAAATATAAATACCGAGGGGCCTTCTTATCCGGGTTTAATATATTTTGACCCTGTAAAGTCGTTTTGACTTCCATAGCCACTTCCCGCGCAGAATCAATGAGCGTGACTTTAGGTCCCATCACACGGGAAATGGTTTTTTTCAAAAGTGGATAATGCGTACAGCCTAAAATCAACGTATCAATATTTTGACTTTTTAACGCGTCCAGGTATTCATGCGCCACACGGCGGGTGATATCATGCTCAAACCACCCTTCCTCCACGAGCGGTACAAACAAAGGGCAAGGCTGGCTGATGACATGCACTTTAGGGTCGAAATCTTTCAGGCGCCTGGCGTATTTGCCGCTTTTAACAGTCGATTGAGTGGCAATAATACCAACTTTTTTGGATTTTGTCGATAGCGCGGCTTTTTGGGCTCCGGGATCGATGACCCCCACAATCGGCACAGGGCATTCTTTCTTTAACACATCTAAGGCTAGGCTTGACGCGGTGTTACAAGCCACCACGACCATCTTCACTTTATATTTCAACAGGACTTCGACAATTTCACGGGAATACCGGATGATGGTCTCCCGTGACTTGGTGCCGTACGGTACCCGCGCCGTGTCCCCGAAATAGACAACATTTTCTTTTGGCAAGGAAGTGAAAAGCTCCTTGACTACCGTCAGGCCCCCTAAACCGGAATCAAAAACGCCAATAGGGCTCTGGGGGTCAAGGTGTCGAGGCATAGGCTAAAATGCTGCGGGCAATGGATTCGGCCAATTTTTCGCGGTATTCACTAGAATTAAGCTTTTTTTCTTCCTGCCTGTTGGTTAAAAACCCTGTTTCAATAAGTACTGCCGGCATTAAGGTGTTACGCACCACAAAATACCTGGCGTGCCGCGCCCCGCGGTTGGGTATTTCAATATCGGAAGAGATGTTGTGCACCAGGCGCATCGCAAGCCTGCAAGATTCGGCAATCTTATTTTCATACATCATGTCCGATACAATGGCCTGCACAGTCCTGTTGGGGGCGGCATTAAGTGTTCTAAAAAACAACCTCTCATTGATCTGTCTTTGTATTTCATCTAAATCGCGTTTGTCATGGGTCTTGACATAATACACTTCGATGCCATGGGTACGACGGACAGGGTTTGAATTAGCATGAATACTAACAAATAAATCCGCGCCGGCCTTGCTGGCAATTTCTGTACGTTCATTGAGAGATATAAATTCGTCCTTGTCTCTGGTCATGATCACTTTCAACCCAGCCTCGGACAAAAGCTCTTTGAGGCGCTTGCCAATGTCCAGCACAACGTTTTTTTCTTTAACGCCGGAATACCCTTTGGCCCCGGGGTCTTTACCACCATGTCCCGGATCGATAACAATGGTATGGACCTTTAAATTGGAAAGCTCTCCCGTAAAACCCAGCCTGGACACAACAGCACCAAAAGGGCCGATAACTTTCGACTCAAAATCATCGGGTACATAAATATTGCTGTTGATCCGCCGTAAAGGGGCGCTCAAAATGACCTTTTCCTGGCCTATAAGAACAACCGGACTTCCCACCAAAGCTTTGGCTTTATGTGTCTTGTATTCCAAGAAAACGACCTGCGTGATGCTGTCGAACTGCCATTGAATATTGTATTGCCTACACACGTCCTGCAGGGAGACCCCCGCCATAGGTGGCGGTGCAATGGGAGCTGTTTGGCAACCGCATATCAACGCCACCGCAAGGCCACATAAACATAACCCTAAAGAGTTCTTCCTCATAAAATTCTTTATTTCTGTTCTCCCGTCGTCACGCCGGTATGCATTGTCAAAAACACAATAGTTTCGGTCTTTTGCATCAGCCTGCCTTGTTTACGAAATACCAAGCCCACCAAAGGCAAGTCCCCTAACAGAGGAAATTTATGCGTCTTTGTAATCCCCTCTTCGTGCATGAGCCCGCCAATCACTACCGTCCTGCTGTCTTTTAAGTCGACTTCAGTCTGGCCTGTAAACGCCACAACACCCCCGGGCTTGCCGTCTTCTTTGACATCTATGGCGGGACCAATCCTGAGTTTTAATTCCCCTGAAGGAGAATTAAAACACATCAAGTTCAAATGAATGACAGACAGGAATTTTCGGTCAACAGAAAGATCCACCATCTTAGGTTCCCCTTTATTAAGGGCAACCTGTGGAAAATCTTTTTGGCTCATGGGCCCAACGGTATCTAAAGCGTCCAAAAGCACCGCGAAATCTTCATTTGAAACATCCCCCACACTGAGCCTGAATTCTTTATAGATCCTAAAAGGGTCGTTCTCATCTTTTAATTGCAGGTTGTGAAAATCCGAAACGATGGCTTCCCAATCCACTCCCTGGCGGTGTTCATCGTTGAGGATAACCTGCACCACCTTTATTTCCAAAGATACCGTTGGCGCTAACGCAGAAACGTCCGGAGTCTGTGTATTTTGGGCAAAGACATTTAACGGCAGCAGTAAAATTATAAGCAAAGCAACAAAACGCATAAGCTCTAGGATATTAAATTTTCCGACATTTCGCAATGAAAAATCCTTCCATTCGTCCGTCAGGTTCTATTCGCGTTTGTGACTGAAATTCGATTCCCTGTGATTTACGGAAAAACCATTCAACGACTTCTTCATTTTCCTCAGGGGAAAAAGTACAAGTGCTGTAAACCAAGACACCACCGGGCTTGATTAACCGGCTGGCGTTAAGTAAAAGGCCTTTTTGTTTATGCGCCATTTCTTTGATTTTACGCAATGACCAGTAGGCATACGTTTTGGGCTGGCCATATTTGAACCTCCCCTCCGAGGAGCAAGGAGCATCGACAAGCACGCGGTCAAAGAGGCCGTCTTTTGTTTGAAAACGACGGCCATCGGTCATTGTCAAGATGGCCTTGGACCCCGTCAAATTCAGAACGCTTTTAAGCCTGTAAAACCGCTGGCGAACAGGTTCATTGGCCATCAACACGCCTTCATTATTCATATGCATGGCGATTTGGCTGGTCTTGCTTCCTGGGGCAGCACACAGATCTAAAACATTCTCCCCCGGTTTGGGGTCTAGTTCAACAACCACGCGCATACTTTCCAGGCCCTGGGGGTACAGAAACCCCTGTGTGACCAAGGAGGAATCCAAAACCGCACGCGCCTTATCAAAAGCGATACTTAAAGCCGGCGCATACCAATCCACCAACTCAAAATGTATCCCCATCCCTTTTAATCGGTCATGAACATCGGAAATGGACGTTTTAAGGGTATTGACACGAAAATGGCTGACTTGAAGCTGTTTGCCAAAATAGGGCAAGGCCTGAGGTGACAATAGTCTAGGCAATCGCTGTAAAAATAATTCATTCATAAATTTATTTCTGGAAGACCCCATAAAAATATACCACAAACTTGCCCAATATTGATTAATAGTATATACTTTCAATACAAATAGACATTATGCTTCGGACCAAAGGCCAATCCATCATTGAGTATTCTTTACTGGCGATGCTGATTATCGTCGGCACTATCGTCATGGGGCCTTACGTCGTCCGCTCCATCGGCGCCCACTTTAAACTCTGGCAGGAATCCATCGACGATTCAATCAATGACCGCATGACGGAAGTGCCTATCAACGTCGCCCCGCCGGATTGTCAATGCAGCGGAAAGACCTACGGTGGGTGCGGCAGCACCTACCAACGTACGGGACAAACCTGTCAACCAGATCAACGTTATTGGAATACCCCTTGCTCTCCTTCCGGTTGCGGCTACGGTAATGGCTTTAGTGAAGGGTGTGATCTTGATACCGATGCTAACCCCATTCCCGGCCAGGCCTCCTGCTGCAGCTTATACAATGCCTGTTCCCTGACGAGCCCTATCAAGAGCTGTTGCGGCAAAGCACCACTGCCTTCAGCCACCTATTCACCTGCTACCGACCAGTCCCGCCATTGTGACCCTTCTAATGGCTGTGACCCTTTACCCAACAACACTTCTGACCTCCACAATTCTTGTTATTATTCGGAAGAATTGATGTTTAACCAATGCAATACAACCCAAGTCCGTTGTTTACCTATTTCTGCCACAAATAATAATGCCGATGCCGGTCAATGCGACCCTCTGTGTGTAGGCAATCTGCCGCGTGATGCAAACGGTGACCCTACGATCCAATATTGTCCCGGCGCGGACACGGGCTTGACCCGTGATTGGCCTTTGACTGTATTGGGTTCTCAATCCGTCTGTACTACATTTACTTTGGATGGCAGTGGGAATCCTGTTGTCACTGGCCCTGGGACATATTCTGTTGCTCCTGCTACTAAAACTATCACCTGGGTCCCTCCCATTTCAAGTACTTATTCGTCAGTTAAAATTTGGGGTGGTGGCGGTGGCTATACAGGTGATGAGTGTGGTGGGGCGGGAGGTGGTGGTGGCGGTGCCTACGCCCAGGCAGATGTCTTGCTTGAGCCAGGAGTTAACTATAGTGTGACCGTAGGTAGTGGAGGAAACATAAATGCTAACGGAGAAGGAAACAACGGATCCAGTAGTTCTTTTGGCCTTCCTAACGGTGCAACCCTGTTGACAGCAGGTGGAGGGATCGCTGGCGGCACCCCCGTCTGTGGTAATGGGAACAATGCCGGAGGTTCTGGTGGTCAAGCTACCGTTGATAATAGCAGTAATAATGTTTTTAATGCCAAGCTATTCATTGGTCTATTAGGGGCTGGTGGTGGGGCCGGCCAAGGAGGTTGGAATGCAGGCGGTGATGGGGGGAATGCCGCAGGTTCTGGAGGAGTGGGTGGAATCGGCGGTCCTGGCAGTAACGGTAATTGCACAGGTACGATTAATACGTATCCAAGCGGCTGTAATGGTCAACCTGGCTCAAGCCCTGGCGGTGGCGGTGGTGGCGGCGGTGATGGAGCCGATAATGATGGCCGAGGTGGAGCTGGCGGTAATGGCATGGTCAAAATTTGTATGTCAGGCGCCTGCCCTGACTACACGGCCAACCCTCAACCCCCCAAATGCCTTGCCAAATGCAAGGATGGGTATCAAACAACCACCGATGCCAATGGTAATGTTATGTGTATTCCCTGTTTACCCCTTCCCTCTTGTAATCCCTATTCTGTCACTTGTACAGCGTGGGGGGGCTTCATGCAAAAATATGCCATGTGGGTGGCCCCAGCAAGTAACGTACAGGCTTTCGTGAATAAATTAGCCACCTTCTCAAGAATAATTACCATCCCTTCCACGGATACATACACTGTCCGGTTTAGCGCAGACAATACCGGAAAAGTCATAATCGATGGAAACACTGTTTGCAATCAGGTTTCGATATACGGATTTAATTCATATCAAGACTGTACTGTCGGCCTTACTGCTGGTACTCATAATATGGTTTTGGAAACGACCAATACCCCTGGATCTGATAGCTTTTCCCAAAATCCAGCAGGCGTGGCCATGCAAATGGGGACAGGGACAGGGACAACTTTCCAACCTTTGGCTGCTCCCATCGACACAAGTCCGTCACAACTATCCCAGTGGACATCAAGCCTTACTTGTGCCAGTGGCCTAGCTTGGGACTGTTCCAATTTTACTTGCGCTACAGCAACTATACAGGCGTCCAATTGTACAGCTCCTAATCCACCTTCTAGCTGTTCTTTCAATGGAACTTACTATGGCTACTTTTTCACGAAAAGTACTGATCCAGCGAGTGCAATTGATATCTCTGTGACCTGTGCAAACAATGCCATAAGGGGAATTTGTACCGGATCTAAAGCAATTAGCAGAGGGACTTTTCCCACTCAGGACTGTATAGGTTCTGATCCCAATTCAATTTATTGTAATTGGTCAGGGAATAAATTCTTTTATGATGATAGACACCTTAATGATTTCACTATTAATTGTTCCAATAATCAGGTGGTAGGTTTTTGGACAGGAGATCAAAGCACAGGAATCACTGGATGCAATTGGTCAGGCGTCCAACAGGAGACTGATTGCGGTGATGGAAATGATATGTCTATAACATGTACCAATGGATCAATCACGAATTTTTCCGTCACCGGTCCTGGAACATACGGCTGTCAATGGGGACCGTAAAAGATTCGCGGTGTAAAGCTTGGATCCTGTCACAATTTATTAAGACGGCTGTGGAAACGGCTATAAGAAAAATAAACGACCATGCCGATAATCAACCACACGATCAAACGTAGCCAGGTCTGTGTGTTGAGCGAATACATCATCGAAAAGCACACCACAATCCCTAACAGGGGAAATAGAGGCACCCACGGGGTACGGTAGGGCCTGGGGGCGTTGGGTTGGGCATAACGCAACACGATTACCCCCGCGCAGACAATGATAAAAGCCATGAGTGTCCCGATGGAAGTCATGTGCCCCAGCTGAGAAATGGGCAAGAACCCGGCCCCAAGTCCCACCATCACCATGAATATCAAATTGGATTTCCAGGGGGTATGAAATTTAGGGTGGATCTCAGAAAAAATCGACGGCAAAAGCCCGTCGCGCGACATGGAATAAAATACCCTGGATTGCCCCAGGAGCATGACCAGGACCACTGAAGTCAACCCCATGATGGCCCCAAAGGTGATCACCATCTTAAGCCATGGGTACGGCGTCAAACCAATGGCTGTGGCCACCGGCGCAGCGTCCCCCCTCATGTCCTTATAATTGACCATGCCGGTCAAGACAAAAGCGAACAACAGGTACAAAATCGTACAGATAAAAAGCGACCCCAAAATACCTATAGGAATGTCCCTGGACGGCTTTCTGGATTCCTGGGCCGCGGTTGACACAGAATCAAAACCAATATAGGCAAAAAAGATGATCCCTGCCGCCCGCATAATTCCGCTTAAGCCGTATTCCCCGAAAGTTCCGGTATTGGGCGGGATAAAGGGGTGATAATTACCGGGTTTAATAAAATGTAACCCAACGCAGATAAAGGTCAAGACAACAGCCACCTTAATCACCACAATCACTGCGTTAACATTGGCTGATTCCTTAATCCCCAGAATCAAGAGAATGGAAACTCCCACAATAATGAGCATGGCCGGGACATTGACAATCCCGGGGGTAGGATCATAAGGACAGGCCGTAAATTGTGCGGGCAAGGAAATCCCGAAATCTTTTAAAAAAGCGACCACATACCTTGACCAGCTCACCGCCACAACGGATGAGGCCACCGCGTACTCAAGCACCAAATCCCAGCCGATGACCCAGGCAATAAATTCTCCCATGGTGGCATACGCATAGGTATACGCGCTTCCAGCGACAGGAATCATGGACGCCAGTTCGCTGTAGCACATACCGGCAAAAGTGCAGGCAATAGCTGCCACTACAAAGGACAAAACAACGGCCGGCCCCGCGTTTTCAGCTGCCGCAATACCCGTCAATGAAAAAATCCCGGCTCCAATAATGGCCCCGATACCTAAAGCAATCAAACTTTTAGGGCCCAAGGTTTTCTTGAGTGTATGTTGCACATCTTCGGATTCCTGGACAATGCGGTTAATGGGTTTGCGCACGAAAAGATTCATGGGCCAACCTTTCTTAAGAGTAGGGGTTTAAAATATTTGGCAAGATATATTCTATATATCAGGCAGGACTTGGGAATAATAAATTGCGGAAATTTCACTGATAACTTATTTCCATCTTCCTCATTTCTTTTTCTTTGTTTAGAAAATTTATTTCATCCAGAACATGGGCCATCAAATGATCAAACAATATGCGGTTTTGTATCCCGCTGGCACAACGCAAATCTCGGTAAATATCAAGCTTATACCCTGCCACGGCCAAACCCAAGTCCAAAAGAGACTCGACATTTAAATCAGCCGTGGACAGGGCATATCCCTGGTGTTTGCCTTCAATATCCTGTTGTTTTACAACGAATCCTGCCAATGCTTTTTTTAATTTTTGCTCATGGGCAATAGAGCATTGAAATAAATCACGGTATTGCTGACGAATCGTCCGATTATGCACAAGCATCGCCAAGGACTCATAACAAAAACGCATCACCTTCTCAAGATAGAGTATCTCTTCTACGTTATAGTCATTATCACCTTGCATCATATATTTTTGTTCTTGTCCAGGGTCATCTCTAGAGACGGCTAATTCTCCCGACCATGTTTTAAGACGTTTATAAATATTCTCTAAAATCATAAGAACCTCCTGTCTGGTAGAGGTTATCATGGAACATTCTTTCAATTCTTAAGAATTTAAACAGACTGGTCAGGATTAATTTTGGCTTCTTCCAAAACAGAAGCCACTTTCATCAATAAACTTTCCGGATCAAAGGGTTTAAGAAGAGTGTTCTTGATCCCGCACATTTTCATCATCAACACGTGTTCTTTTTCAGTAAAGAAACCTGTAATGGCAAGCAATGGAATGGATTTGGTTTTAAAAGAATTATGCAGTTCATCCGCCAGTTGAAACCCGCTTTTAGGTTTCATTTTCAAATCTAAAATCACCAAATCCGGCTTTATTTCACTGGCCACCTCAAAAGCCAAAGCGCTGTTAGGCATGACTTCTACTTCATATTTATTAAAAGATAGGATCTCTTTTAATTCCTCAAGTAATTCAATATCATCATCCACAATCATGATTTTAGGCACAGAGTTTCCCTTTACCTGTTTTTGTCCCAACTGACCTTCCGGTTGAGTTTGCTCAGTAGACAACATATGTATACCTCATGTTCTCAAAACGGTTCATTCATACCTCATGATTAAGGATATCCTAAAAAAATATTCTTAACCATGGATAGATTCCACTTCTTGTTGACTTGTTTCTACTTTTATCCGCCCTGAGTCTTCCGCTGAACCGGAAGCACAACGTAGACTTCAGTCCCCTGACCTTTAATACTTTGAATATCGAATTGACCGTAGTGAAGATTGATGAGTTCGTTGCAGATGGTCAGGCCAAGCCCTGTCCCTTTGGCCTTGGTAGTAAAAAAAGGACGAAAGATCTTTTCCAAATCTTCAGGGTCAATCCCCGCACCATTGTCTTTAATAATGATTTTAAAATCTTCTCCCTGTTTTTGCACCGTTAACTTCAAGCGGCCGTCCTTGGTCTGCATGGCCTGATAGGCATTGCTTAGCACATTGATCAAAACTTCCCGTATTTGGTTACTATCTATCTCAACGACAAAATCTTTCTCAATGAGATAATCTCGCTCGATCGTTACGGCTTGTTCTTTAAATTGGTTTTCAGCGTTAACAACACATTCTTCCAGTAAAGCCAAAATCTTACATGGTTCATAAGTAGGCGCTTTAATACTCGAATAACTTAAAAGATTATTAATGATACGGTTGCCTTCCCAGACTTTCTTCTGGATATTGTCTAAATGTTTATCTTGCATAAACTGGCTGTTTTTATTTCTAAAATTATGCGCCGCCATTTGAATGACCCCTAAAGGAGTCCGTAATTCATGCGCCACAATCGCCGCTAAGGTGCCTATATCGGCCAAACGAGTGGCTTGCTTTAATTCATTCTTTAATATATCCTCCGCTTTTTTACGTTCGGTAATATCTACAATCGTGGCTAAAATACTTACGCCTTGCCCGGTTTCAATGGGAGTTAAAGCGATGTCAACCGGAATTTGTCTGCCATCTTTTCTTAATCCGTAAAGAACCCGCACATCCCCCCCCATAGGGCGGGGTTTGGGATCATTATAAAAACCTTCCCGCAGGGCCGAATGAGTGCCGCGGAACTGTTGCGGTACTAAATCTTCTATATTCATACTCAATAGTTCTTCCTGGCTATATCCAAACAATATTTCAGCAGACTTGTTGACCAACTGAACTTTCCCACCCTTACCGGCCATGATTTTTGCAAGGGGGGAAAATTCAAACACTTTCTCAAAACGTTCTCGCGCCATTTTGTTTTCTGTGATGTCCCGATAATTGACAACAATGGCCCCGACACTCTCAACCGCCAATAAATTCTGCCCCGATCCTTCTATCCAATGCCACGAACCGTTTTTATGGCGAACCCGCGCGGTGGCCTTGATTATTTCATCAGGATGTCCCAGCAGACGGGAAAATTCTGACATGATTCGAGACCTATCTTCAGGGTGTATAAATTCAAATATGCTACGGCCCTCATGTTCATTTTTTTTATAGCCCAAGACTTTCTCCGTCGATGGACTGCTGTAGGAAATGACCCCTACCGGATTAAGCAAAACAACCATGTCCGAACTGTTTTCCACCAAGGCCCTGAAACGTTGTTCATTAAAAATAACCTTCTGTTGGGCGTGACGGCGTTCATACAAAGCCGCCGCCAGCAGCAAACAGGTACCGCAAACCGTTCCTATAAATGTCTGCAACAAAAACAGGGACATGTTTAAATCATTCGTAATAAACGGACCAAACCCTCTGTTGGTACCTTCAATCGCCTGGTAGAGCGTGAATAAAATGGAGGTTATCGCCCCCCAATATCCAAAACGATAGGTCAGCCAAACCATGAGCGCCAACGGGAAATAAGTAATAGGTATGTGCGTTTGACTGATTACAGAATTACCGTTAAAAAGCATCCCATTAAACAAAACAAAAATACTTAAAGAAACCGCAAATTCGATTATTTGCTTAGGTTTACTTTTGGAAAACGGCCTCTGCCCCAAAGCCCAAAAAAGAGGCGTTAGTGTGAGCAGTCCACTAAAGTCTCCCAGCCACCAGGTCGACCAAATTATCAAATAGGAATGCCAAAAAGCAATGTTGCTCAGGCACACGGTCACAGAACCGATAGAAGCAGCAATCATACAGCCCAACATGCCTGTCAGCATAAACCTTGAAATACTCTGGACCTTGTGTAAAGGGTTTTTGTTTTCAATTAATTTCTTAAGAAGTAGGCAGCTGACCAGGGCTTCCAAAGTATTGCCTGTGGCAATTGAGGCAGAAAATAACACAGTTTGTAAAAGATTAAAAGAAATGTCGGAAAAAAAATAAGAAATATTGGCAAGAAAAGCCCCTAACCAAATGCCCGGCCATAGACGCGGCCCTAATACATAGATAGCAATGAAGCCCAATGCTGATGGTGGCCAGATGGCGCTTACATTCGTATGTCGCCACGCGAACATAAATCCCACCTGCGCCATCCAATAATAGGCCACCGCAATGGCTAGGATGCCAAAGACATAAAAGAGATCGCTGAGTTTTATCTGGTTTGTACTCATGGCCTCTTCCCTCTCCAGGGATCTAACGTCTGGTCGGCAGGCTTTTGGGGTCATTGTGTTTAAGACGGTATTGGGTGGGCGTACAGCCCATAAACTTCTCAAACATACGGATGAAAGACTCCGGGTTCTTATAACCCAATTGAACAGCCAGTTGCTCAACCGTACACTGGGTGTTTTTTAATACGTCAGCCGCCTTTTGGACTTTAATTTTAAGGCGGTATTCATTAAAACCAACCCCTGTGTTCTCTTTAAAAAGACGGCTTAAATATTTAGCGCTCAAGTGTGCCTCATCGGCCACATGTTGCAAACCTATTTTCTTATCAAAATTACGCTCAATAAACATTTTTACCCTTTCCATCTTATTGACATGGGCGGTCATGCTCTGATTCTTGCTGTCTAAAATTCTCCGAACAGTGGCAAGAAACCTTTCGACATTAAAAGGTTTCTCAATAAAATCATCCGCGCGGCCTTTGAGCGCTTCAATAGCCATATCTTTGGAACCCTGACCGGTTAAAATGATGACGGCAAGGTCAGGGGCTATTTTTCTCATTTGTTTTAAGGTTTCGGTGCCTGAGGGGCCAGACATGACCACATCTAAAATGACCAGATCAACGGCGTTGGGCCTTTTAATGATGTCCAAGGCCTGTTGGCCATTGGCAGCTTCGATGATCTGATAGTGTGAAAGGCATGCGCGCATTTCCTCACGAAATTCAGGATCATCATCGACAATCAAAATCTGATAAGCCATACCGGCCCCCTTTCGCTAAGAAATTAGTATACACCTGGGTCTTAGAGAAGCCAAATTATCAGCGGTAGCGGCAAAAACAATCTTTGGTGTGATCATCCACCATACCCACGGCTTGTATGAAAGCATAGATAATGGTCGAACCGACAAAAGTAAAACCTCTTTGTTTAAGATCTTGGCTTATCTTGTCGGATAAAGGCGTTTTGACGGGTAATTCTTTATGGTGTTTAAAATTATTTTTCTTTTGCTGACCGTGGGTAAACCTCCATAAAAAATTATCGAAAGAACCGAACTCTTTTTGGACCTGCAAAAAAGCTTTAGCGTTACGGATGGCTGATTCAATTTTCAAGCGGTTGCGGATGATCCCTTCATTGGCAAGGAGTTCTCTGATTTTCTTGCCATCGTAACGGGCGATCTTACGGGCATTGAAATTATCAAAAGCCTTGCGGTAATTATCACGCTTTCTTAACACCGTCAGCCAGCTCAACCCCGCCTGGGCTCCTTCCAAAATCAAGAACTCAAACAATAAACTGTCATCATGGACAGGCCTGCCCCATTCCTGGTCATGATATTGAATATAAACCGGATCATCGGTACACCATCCGCATCGGGTTATGTTCTTGTTCATAAAATATTTTTATTTAATCTTTGTGTCAACTGATAAAGCAATCCGGCGGCAATCTCTGGTTTGGCTAGCAAATATTTTCTGGCTTTAATTAAAATGGCGGATTTTCCCCATCCTTTGTCTTGGATCTCAATGGAGATATCACACCCATAAACTTTAGCGAAAATCTTTCCTTGCTTCTCCTCTGTCTTCTTGATGTTTCCGTTCAGCTCTTTGATAAGCTTCAAGCTCTCTTGATAAACCCTTTGCGATGAATGGTTCAACTGGGCTTTTGATTCGTCATTGGCGACAACAACCCCTACGGCCAACGCGGGTAAAAAAGCAACACCCATCAAAGAAGTGGCCGCGAAAAGGCCGGCACTACGGATTGCGGTCGGTTTGAGCGCTTCCACAATCATTATTGTTATCAACTTAGGAAGGCCGTTAATATTTTTGATCGTCTTGTCTTTTATGGCCACATCATAGGCTTGGACAAACGGCACCGGTGCATGGCTGCCATCCTCAAAAATGACTTTCCCCAAATTGAGCTTAAGCACATCAATCTTAAAAACAGGCAGCTTCATGGGTTTCCCTTTAGAGGCCTTTATCTGTTCCTCAATGATTTTCAAGGAGTCAACGTTGAGCTTACCTTCCTCGTTCTTAAAAACCACCATCTTCTCCATGTTAAGAACGACCAAAGGAAAATGCATTTCCCCCCGCATAAGTTCACCGATGTCCACCTGTAATGTCATTTCAGGCATGACAAGGAAAACCTGGTTTGGGAACCCGGGAGGGTTGTAAAGTCTAAAATTTGTGATGTGGATTTTATGGGTCAACAACCCTAAAGAAAAACTGCCCATATCGACCTTGGCACCGATGATTTGGGGGGCCGTAATTTCAATGGTGGCTTTGATTAGAAGATCTTTTACTACCGACAACAAAATCAAAGTGACGGCCAGGATAGCCAACCAACGGACAAACATAGGCAGACGTTTGGAAGATTTGTTCATAGTCGTTAAAAATAAAAGGGCAGATGAATAAAACTATCTGCCCTTTTATATTTCAAATAACAAAATTCAAACCTTATTTCTGTAAATACTTTTCTTTCAATAACGCAATTTGACCGGCGGGATATGCCTTGATAATCTTGCCCTGGCCGTCATAAATGGTCACGCCCCCGTCATTGTTCTGCACGGAAGAATAAAGCACTTGTCCTTTTTCGTTTTTAGCGGTGACCGTCGTGTCGGAACGTTCAAAAATCACGCCATGGTTATTGGAGGACGCCACATGGACCTGGTCTGTTTTAGGATTATAGGTCATTAAAACTCTGTCCTTACCATTTTTGGCCACACGAGTTTGAGGTTCAGTGGAAACAGTTACAGGGTTTTTGCCAGTCCAGAACTCAATAGAGTTAAAAACAATGGCGTCCGCAAATGTAGCCAAGCCATAAATAGGCGTTAGGGCCACCAACAAAAAGCAAAGTTCATCAGACCATTTGTCCGCTTGGGAACGATGAAAATTATAGACTTTCCTTGTGAGATTAAACGATCCTGTGCAACCTGAGGCCAGAAATGCAACAACCATGATCGAGGCTACCATTTTCTTCATACACCCTCCTTGTTGATGGCGTGTTTTTGTCTAAA
>JAJXTI010000014.1 GCA_021783915.1 bacterium | reverse complement strand
AACCATGTCCGAGGTGTCGTCCATGATAATCAATCCGCCGGAACCCATGATAGAGCCCAGGCTGACCAAAGATTCATAGTCGACCTTCGTATCCAAATATTCTTTTGGAATGCACCCACCCGATGGCCCTCCGGTTTGGGCTGATTTAAATTCCCGCCCACCCGGTACTCCTCCGCCGATTTCAAAAACAATCTCACGTAAACTCATACCCATCGGTACTTCAATAAGACCGGAATAATTAATCTTCCCTGCCAGCGCGAACACTTTTGTCCCTGCGCTTTTGGCTGTCCCTATTGCTCCGTACCAATCTCCCCCGTGATTAATGATGGGGGCTATGCTGGCCAAAGTTTCGACGTTGTTGATTAAAGTCGGCTTACCCCATAGGCCGGATTCCGCCGGAAATGGGGGTCTGGGACGAGGCATGCCGCGCTTGCCTTCAATAGAGGCAATCAATGCCGTCTCTTCCCCGCAAACAAAGGCACCGGCACCGATACGTATCTCCACATCAAAAGAAAAACTGCTCCCTAAAATATTACTCCCCAACAGTCCCAATCTTCTAGCCTGCTTAATGGCTAATTCAAAGCGTTTGATAGCCAAAGGATATTCCCCGCGGATATACGCATAGCCTTTGCTGGCTCCCACGGCATAACCGGCAATGGCCATGCCTTCCAAAACACGGTGAGGATTGCCTTCCAAGACGCTGCGGTCCATAAACGCACCGGGGTCACCTTCATCTCCGTTGCAAATAACATATTTTTGATCAGCCACATATTTATGTACCGTGTCCCACTTGATGCCCGTTGGAAATCCTGCGCCGCCACGGCCCCGTAAACGGCTACGTTTTATTTCATCAATGACATCTTCGCTGGACATCTGGAACAAAACTTTATCCAAAGCCTTGTACCCATCGCGCACGATATAATCTTCGATGACCTCCGGGTTGATGTCTCCGCAATCCCCTAAGACAATTTTCATCTGTTTTTTGAAAAATGGGTCTTCTTGGGCATTGACAAATGCTTTGGGACGGGAGTCAGCGAACAGCAGCAAGTCTTCGATGGGTTTCTTTTCAACCAACTGGCTTTGCACCACTTTAACGATATTTTCGCAGGTGACCTTTTGATAAATCGTATACTCCGGCATCACTTTGACCAACGGCCCTTGGTTGCATGGCCCCATGCAGCCGGAAGGAACAACTTCAATCTCATTGTCCAATTGCCTGGACTTGATTTCTCCCTGAAGTTTTTCAAGTACGGCCTCTGAACCTGAAGAAATACATCCTGCCCCACAACAAACACATACTTTGTGCTTGTATTGCCCTTGTTTGAGTTTTGCTTGTTCTGCTGTGTTCTTTAAATCCTGACGGTTCATGCTTTTGCTCCAATTTTTGAAAGAATGATATTTTTAATATCTTCCGCTTTCATCTTGGCATGGACTTCCTCATCAATAACCACAGCTGGGGCCAGACCGCACGCACCGATACAGCGCGCCGACTGAATTCCCAATTTGTTATCTGCGGTCACTTGGCCGGGCTTAAGAGAAAATTGTTCTTCTAATTCATCCAGGATGGCTTGGGCCCCCTTAACGTAGCAAGCAGTCCCTGTACATACCAGACATGTATGTTCCCCTTTGGATTTTAATGAAAAAAAGTGGTAAAAGGTCACCGTCGAAAAAACCCGGGCCGGCGGAACCTTAAGTTCCCGGGTAATAAAAGCCAGCACGTTCATGGGAAGATAACCGTAAGTGTTTTGGGCCGTATGTAAAATTTCAATAAGTGCATCAGGCTTATAGCTTTCTTTTTTTATTTTCGCTAAAATCAACTTCACACGGGGATCTGTTTTAGGAAGCTCTACATCTAAGATGTTTTTTTTTGCTTTCATACCTGCTCCTGATCAAAAATCTTTTAATTAAACTTTAGAAAGAAAAACGTCTTATCAAACCCCTGACGGCTGTTGCTGATATAAAAACCAAGAATATGCCGGCCAAAGCGGCAGCTATTTTAGAAAAAACTCCTAAACCAAGAATGGGTACGTCATAGTTCATCATAAGAGCTTGATAAGAAAAACTTTTAGAAATAGGGAATGACATCTGTGCGGACACCCACATTAGCCCATCGGGCAATTGACTGCTTAAGGGGCTAAGCATGGCCGCGGCCAAAGCTAAAATCATACTAGGTTTGGCATAGCCTTTTACCAAAATAGAACTTAAGGTGACGGCAGCGATGGCTTCCCCAATGCCAATTAATGTATGGACACCAACCATGGCCGGCAATACATCCTTAAAGCTAATGGTCCCAGATACACTAAGTTCTACGGAACAAGCTACAGCAGCTAAAACCACCGATAACCATGAAGCCATACCTAAAGCAAAAGTACGGTTGACGTTGTTCTTGCTCAAAAAACAAAGAATACCCCCACCCAGACCGGTGCCAATGAGTCCCATATTTAATATATTAGCTCCCAAGGTGTTGAGCCCACCATCGGCAAAAAAGATTGCTTGAGTACTAAGAACTATGGCCATGGACAATACCGCAAAAGGTATCCCTAAGATGCTGGCAGCTATGACCCCCGCTAAAAGATGCCCCGAAGTCCCGTGAGTGACCGGATAATTAAACATTTGAACGGCAAAAATCATGGCTGTGACGGCCCCAAAACTTGAAGCCGTAGGTTTTTCACTGCAACGATAGGCAAAATAAGATGCTCCAGCAATTCCTGCGACGCTAACAGCAGCAGTGACTGGACAAATGGCCCCATGCAACATTGAACTTGGAATATGCATTTTCTCTCCTCCTCCTTACTGGATCCGACCGCTTGTCTCAACAAGACAAACGAGACCCGCTTAACTTTAGAAAGACAAAACAACTATTTATAGTTTTACATCTACCACCAAAATCTGTCTGTGACTGATATCACACTGTGAGCGTTACGAGCATAAAGACATCCTTGACCTCATCTTTTAAATATAGAAATAATAAATAAAATATATGCCGAACTTGTGTAAAGAGATATGGCAATTTAAATGGGAATGGTTCTTCTTAAAAAGAAAAGGCTAAATTATTCTTCGGAAGGCGGTTAAATTCAGTTTTTAGTATTTCTATTTCGACGTTGGTGTACTGCGGCCGCCCAAATAAATTATGACCAACCATCTTTGGGCTAAAAATAAATGGTTGAAGGACATAATGGCTGCTTGGTCCTATAAGCTTTTGAATCTCAAATAAATCTTCTTGTCGGCAAAATTCTTTAACCAAAGTCGTACGAAATTGATAAGGCAATCCGCTATTTATAATGAGGGATATACTCTCTCGAATTTTATCTGTGTCACAACTACAATTTGTCACCTGACTATATTTTTCTAAAGAAGTTTTGACGTCCATGGCTATGTAATCAATCAATTGAAGACCAATCAAATCACAAAGGACTTCGGGCCGGCTGCCATTGGTATCTAATTTAACGGAAAATCCAAGCTGCCTCACACTGATAATAAAATCTGCCAGCCCTTTCTGTAAAGTCGGCTCCCCTCCCGTAATAACGACTCCTTCAAGTTTTCCTTGCCGGGTCTTTAAATAATCTAAAACTTCCTTGGTAGATATAGTAAGTTGAAATCTTTCCGGGCAGACCAATTCCGGGTTGTGGCAAAAGCCGCAGCGAAAGTTACACCCTTGGGTGAAAACAGTCGCTGCGACCTTCCCCGGATAATCAACCAGCGTCAATTTCTGAAAACCGCCTACACGCATACGTGATAAGTCCTACGTTCTTTAAACTCTTGTTTTTTACCTTTGTTCCACTGCTTCACAGGCCTTAGATAACCCACGACCCGGGAATATACTTCACATTCACTGCCGCAGCGTTCACAATGATGATGCTCTCCGGCTAAATAACCGCAGCTGGGGCAAACGCTGAAAGTCGGAGTAATGGTAAAATACGGTAAACGGTACTGGTAACATATGGTTTTAATAAGGTTCTTTAATCCCTGGGCATTTTGTATGCGTTCTCCGACAAACCCATGCAATACTGTCCCACCGGTATACAAGGTCTGTAGGTCATCCTGGTGATCCAGGGCCGCGAATACGTCATCCGTATGCTGTACCGGAAGATGGCTTGAATTCGAATAAAAAGGTTCATGACCGTTTTTATACTCCTGTTCATTAGCACAAATAATCTCCGGATAAAGGGCTTTATCCAATTTAGCTAAACTATAGGATGTCCCTTCGGCAGGTGTTGCTTCCAGATTAAAAATATTACCTGTTTGTTCTTGAAATTCTTTAAGTTTATCGCGCATAAAAGTCAAGACCCGTACGGCAAATTCCTTACCTTTTGGGGTCGCGATTCCTTCACCTAAAAGGTTAAGACAAGCCTCATTCATCCCCAAAAGGCCGATGGTTGAAAAGTGGTTTTTCCAATATTGGTCAAAACGCTCCTTAATATTACGTAAATAAAATTTAATATAAGGGTATAATCCTTCATCGGTAAATTTCTCCAGCACCTTGCGTTTAATCTCCAGGCTTTCTTTGGCCAATAACATCTTTTGTTCCAATCGGTTAAAGAATTCCTGCTCATCCTTAGAAGCATATCCAATTCGTGGTAAATTAATAGTTACAACCCCAATGGAACCGGTCAACGGTGAGGCTCCAAACAAACCGCCTCCACGACTTCTTAACTCACGGTTGTCCAAACGTAGACGGCAACACATACTACGCGCATCTTCAGGATTCATGTCAGAGTTGATAAAATTAGAGAAATAAGGGATACCGTATTTAGCAGTCATCTTCCATAGCAGTTCCAAATTCGGATTATCCCAATTAAAGTCCTTAGTCATGTTATAGGTGGGGATAGGAAACGTAAATACACGCCCTTTGGCGTCCCCTTCGAGCATCACTTCCAAAAAGGCCTTGTTAAACATATCCAATTCTTTTTGAAATTCACCATAAGTTTCTTTTTGCACCTCTCCACCGATAACGACACCTTGGTTGGCAAAATAAGAAGGTACAATTAAATCCATGGTAATATTCGTAAATGGTGTTTGAAAACCAACCCTTGTGGGAACGTTGATGTTAAAAACAAATTCCTGAAGGGCTTGTCTGACATCCTTATAAGTCAAGCCATCGTAACGGATAAAGGGCGCTAAAAGAGTATCAAAATTAGAGAATGCCTGTGCCCCGGCAGCCTCGCCTTGAAGTGTGTAAAAAAAGTTCACGATTTGGCCAAGGGCACTACGTAAATGTTTGGAAGGTTTGCTTTCCATTTTTCCAGAAACGCCTTTAAAGCCCACCAACAACAAATCATGCAGATCCCAACCAACACAATAAACACTTAAAAGACCCAAATCATGGATATGAAAATCCCCGCTTTGATGGGCGGCTTTAATATTAGATGGATAAATACGATTGAACCAATAAAGCTTACTCACTTCTGAAGAGATATAATGGTTAAGCCCTTGCAGAGAATAGGCCATATTACTATTTTCATTCACACGCCAATCATTTTGATTGAGGTATTGGTCTACCAAATCAGTATTAAACTTAGAGGCTATTTCTCTTATTTCAGCATGTTTTTGACGATAAAGGATATAAGCTTTCGTTGATTGACGATAGGGGGAAGAAAGAAGAACGTCTTCTACAATATCTTGGATATTTTCAACGGTGGGAATTTGTTCTGAATACATCTGTTGAGCAATATTGATAACCCTGACCGTCAAGACATGGGCTATATCCGGACCAAATTCGCTGGTTGCCTCCCCTGCCTTCTGGATAGCTTTGGTGATTTTTTGCGGTTGAAAATCTTCTGTTCTTCCATTGCGTTTGATGATTTTGCTCAATAGCATCACGTTCATGTCTCCCCCTTGTGATTAAATGTAAGGATTCCTTTTATAATATTGATACCGATGAGATTGAGGACAAGTTTTTCTTTCATTTATTTTTCTCAGAATTCAAAAAACAACTACATATTGAATGATAACTTTAGAAAACCACTGTATATAGTGTGATATCATAAAACCAGTTAAATGCCACGTATATGAGTACATCTACGTAAAAGTGTACGTATGAACACGTATAAGATAATAAATCAGTTGGATTAATAAATTCTGAAGGATATTATCTTTACGTAATTCTACGTAGAAGTGTCCGTAGTTATGTGTCCTAGTGAACGTTTCAGTTTTCATTTATACTATTAATACTATACGTTAAGGGGAACACATGAACTCACTCACTCCTTATATCCAGTCCCAAATGAAGTATCTTAAAGGGCAGTTGCATAAAGAAATTTCTATAAAAAGACCATTTGTAACTATTTCTCGTCAAGCTGGCGCTTACGGCACAACTATTGCAGAAAACCTGATTGAATATCTTAAAAACCATGACTCACAAAAAGACCATCCATGGACAAAATTTGATAAAGAACTTATTAAAAAAGTCATGGAGGATCACGATTTGCCTCAAACAATCCTTTCGTATTTTCCAGAATCAACGGTCTCAGAAATTAAAGACATTTTAGAAGAACTTTTTAATTTGCATCCTTCACAATACACACTTGTGCATAAAACAAGTGAATCTATCATCCATTTGGCACAATTAGGTTTTGTTGTTTTAGTTGGTAGAGGGGCCAACATTATCACTGCTAAATTACCATATGGCGTACACGTAAGGTTGGTGGGCTCATTCCAGAATCGTGTTCGTCACATGACAGACTATTTAAAAATTAGCGATAAAGAAGCAAGAATTTATGTGATCAAAGAAGAACAGGATCGGCGTAAATATATCCAGAAATATTTTGAAAAAGATATAGATGACCCTTTGCTCTATGACCTCATTATCAACACCGACACCATCGAAATCCAGGATGCAGTACGAATGATCGGTGATCTCATCTTGAAATATTGCTAATGTTTAAGTGGGGTTAACTCCAACGTAGTCTGTTTATCAAAATTTGCAGTTATGTTAATTTCCTCAGGACTCTTTAATACTATCCTTGTATCCACAGCGTAAGAGCCATGCTGATTGGTCAACAAAGGATTGATATCAATCTCTTTAACTAGAGGCGCCAGTTTCTGAATAGCAACCAAAGTTTTAATGATGGAAGGTTTATCCGCCTTCATGCCGCGAAAACCTTCTAAAATTTTCTTGGCCTTAATATCCCCCATTAGTCTTTGTGCTTCAGCCTCATCAAATGGCACTATACGAAAAGCCACATCTTTAAGCGCCTCCACAAATACCCCTCCTAAACCAAACATGATGGCAGGTCCAAACTGCGGATCAGTTGTCATGCCCACAATACATTCAATACCGCTGACCATCTTGATCAAATTAACCCCCAACAGTTTAGCCGTCGGTTGAACTTGCTTGATACGTTGCATCATTACATTGAACTTTTCTCGCAACTCCTGGCTATCACGAATATTCAAAACAACCCCTCCTACATCTGTTTTATGGACAATATCAGGGGAGGCAATTTTCATGGCCAAAGGATACAGACATTTAGTGTCGGCCATTTTAACAGCTTCATCCTCACTTTGAGCAAAGGCCCATGGAGGGGTTGGGACCCCGCAAAGCTCCATGACCTGACGAGCTTCATGTTCCATCAAAATAGTTCTTGCCTGGGCCCTTACTGAATCAAAAATCTTATTAACCTCCACAGGTGGTATACCTAAAACAGCTTTGGATCGGGAACGGGCCTTAATGTCCGCCCAGGTATAAACAATTTTAAGAGCAGAAACAGATACATCCACTAAACTCGATGCGGGGATAAAATGTTGGTTTAAATAAACCAATGCATCGCGCGTGCGCTCTCCACCCACCATGGAAACAACCACCGGTTTATTGCGTCCAGCCCCCACAAAAGCATCCCTGACAGCTTTGGCAATGTCCATAGGATCCGTTACCGCGGTCTCACAATAAAGCACTATCACGGATTTTATTCTGTCCTCGGAAAAAGCAATCTTTAAAGCCTGACGATAACCCTCCACTCCGGCACCACCGGTGACATCAATAGGGTTTTTGGTACTTCCGAAATCAGGCATGGTTGCACGGAATTTCTCTTCTAACCAAGCGGGATCATCTAAAATCTTGATGCCACAAGCTTCGCATTCATCCGTTGTAGCCACTCCAATACCTCCACCATTAGTAATAATAAGTGCATCATCTCCTTGGGGCAAAGGAAGCGACAGAGCGCGGGCCCAACTAAAAGCCTCTGTAAAAGTACTTGCCCGTAAAATCCCTAATTGTTTAAACACCGCATCATAAATGATATCTGAACCAGACAATGAACCTGTGTGGGAAGCCGCAGCTTTAGCGCCGCGGGAAGACCGGCCAACTTTAAGAACTACCGTTGGCTTCTCAATCTCTGTCGTTAGGAATTTATGGCCGTCTTTGATACCTTCCATGTACATTAAAATCACATTCACATTTTCATCTTTATTAAAATAGGCGATTAAATCCTGCTCATCGATATCAGCCTTATTACCGACATTGACCAAGGCGGCCAGCCCGAGCTTCTTCATAACCGTCCACCCCATAAGCCCAATGCCTAAAGCTCCGCTTTGGGTGATAAAAGCAATTTTCCCAGGATAGATATCTTTAGGGCCAAAACTAGCGTTTAACTTATTCGGCGCATAAGCTAGACCAAAAATATTCGGTCCTAATAAAGCAATGTTGCTGTCATCTGCGATTTGTTTTAATTTTTTCTCCTCTTGGATCTTACCCACCTCACCAAAACCGGAGGTAATCACCGCCACAGCCTTGACTTTACGACGGGCACATTCCTCCATGGTCGCAATGACAAACGGTTGTGGGATTGCAATCACGACCAAATCCACTCCTTCAGGTACATCACTTAAAGATTTATAAGCCTTATGCCGGAGCACTTCTGATGCTTTAGGGTTAATCGGGATGATCTCTCCCTGGAAACCACCCTCTATAACATTTTTTATAATCTGATGACCTATTTTTTTAGAATCGGCAGAGGCGCCTACAACAGCTACCCGTTTGGGTTTAAAAATAGCATTGAGATCTTTCATAAGAACCTTTCTAAAATCTTTCCGATAAAATGATTATAGGGAAGGAATAAAAAATTGTAAATTTGAGTTTAATATATCTCAAATTTCTATTAAAAGTAAATAAGATATACTACCGTTTATATACGTAATATTACGTAAACATTTGATCCATGTGCATGCCAAGGGCACTTAACATATCCGCCATATGTTATACTTAATATGAATTTAAGAGATTTTACTTCCAAAGTTTTATAGTTATGATTATAGTTAATTATAAATAAATTTCTAAAATCTTTTATGCCAGCAAAAAATAAGAAAATCATTATCGCAACCTCACTCGAAGACGCCTCCATCTTACGTAAATTCACAATTTTATTTATTATAGCTTCGATCATCCCTATGGGGTTGGTTGAATATATATATTTACTTAACAAAAATGGTCAACATCTTGATCTCTCTAACACAGCCTTTTCTTATGCAATGTTTTTTATGATATTGGGAGTTTTTGTCGGTTTTTTTGCCATGCGCTCTTTATTAACCCAAGTGATTGCTATTACCAAAACAAATCGCAAGTCCCTTGAACGTTTTTTAAGCCCGGAAGCTATAAAAGAACTCAATAAGGGAGAGAATGAAATTGTTGTTTTAAGCCGTTCCTTTTCTGCCGTCACTAAACAACTGGAAGACAACATCCACAGTCTCGAGACAGCTAAAAAAACACTGCAGTCGGTCATGGCCAAGGTTGGAGAAGGCATTTCCAATATGGAAAAGATTGATACCTTTCTTGAGCTGATCCTGGAGACCATGACAAACGCTTTAAATGGAGAAATCTCCACCCTCATGCTTTTAAATGATAAGAAAACAGATCTTATAATAAACACTGTTTATGGTACAAATTATGACCACCAAAATCCTATCCGCATAAAACTATTCCAAGGTTCTCCTTTTACAAAGGTTATAGAAGAAAAACGGCCTTCGACTGTTTCCGGAATTTTCTTACAGAATATAAACAATCCGAAACTAAATACTTTTCTTGGCGAAACATTGTTGTGTGTTCCACTAATTTATCATGACCGAGTCAGTGGTATTATTACTTTAAACAAAACATCCAATGGTGGGTTCTCAGAGGATGACATAACTCTCACCTCTAATCTTGCTTGCCAGACGGCTGTTGCACTTGAAAATTCGAAACTCAACAACGATATTGAAAAAACTTATTTCGAGACTATTTCCGCCCTTGCTCTTGCGGTCGATGCCAAAGATAAATACTCTAGAGGCCACCTCGACCGCGTCGCAGAATACGTGACGTTAATAGGTAAAACCCTTGGCCTCGATGAAACAGACCTTAATACCTTGACAGATGCCGCTCGTTTGCATGACCTTGGCAAATTAGGTATCCCAGATGAAATCCTAAAAAAAGAAGATGCCCTAACCGATGAAGAGTGGATCATCATGCACCGTCATCCAGAAATCGGGGAAAGTATTATCAAACCAGTCCGTTCTCTTTCGCATTTGTGCGACCCCATACGCCACCATCATGAGAAACTCGACGGAACAGGTTATCCCGATCACCTTAAAAGTGAAGAAATTTCTCCTCTGACACGTATATTAGCCGTTGCGGACGTTTTTGATGCACTTACCACAGAGCGTCCTTACCGTGGTAAGAAATCAACTCAAGAAGCCGCCCAAATCATGCGTACAATGAAAAATCACCTTGACCAGGATATTGTGGAAGTTTTTCTGGAAAGCTTGAAAACCGCCTCCTATTCGAAGAATTTTGATTAAAAAATTTTAGGAGGGAACTATCTACCAACATCAGCTCAAAGAGCAACGAAATCCTGGCCGGTTAAAAATACCAGACGGCAGATATTCTTTTAGCTTGTATTGAATAAGTTTATTTAAATTTTGTGTGCCCCGGACGGAATCCTTTTGCCCTGTAAATTGTAAGTAAGCCATATTGAGAGTAATCATACTATACAGCCATTCTTTCTTATGCTGGCCTTGGACATTTTGTTCCTTTACTATATCCACATAGGTCTTAGCCATGGCCTCACGTATCTCTAGATTAAGGTATGGATAATCTGTGTTCTCTAATTCAGTTATTGTTTGCTGCAAGGATTTCTGATCGACTTCTGCAATGGACCTCTTTATGACTTTTACACGTTCAATCTCCTGGGCAGTTAGGTGTACCCGGACATGTTTTGCCTGAACAGAAGATGAAAAGGTCATTAATAAAAAAACGATTATGTAAAAAAAGATTTTCATAATTCTTAAAGATAATCAATACTGGGTTGGCTATTTAAAAAATATTATTACCATAAAAATAAACACTGTAGTAATAATAGTAAATAAAATCTTTAATGACCGCCTTTTCTCCAGGCTTCATCAAAAAATTCCTCCTGGCCAGAATTATCATGATACATATTATCCTGAGAAGAAATCTTTTGAAAGTACTTCTGATGGCACTTCTAGGCAGAGTATAACTTCCCTGCTGGCACACAATGGGTCCGTTAAAACGGTCTGAAGAATCATTGATAAAACATGGATTATTCATCCTGACTCTTTATTGATAATGCATCAGGTCACCTGATTAAAAAATTACTGAGGTAAAATATTTTTAATTTTTCTCCAATTTACGGAAGGGTCAATCAATTTATTATTAATTCTGCTTTTATTTCTCAAGGCTTCTTTCATCAGAGATGTCAGAACTGTATTTCTTAAATAATGTGGTTTAAGTCCCAAATTTATTAAGTTAGTATTTACCGCATTATAGTAATGTTTTTCAGATTCCACTCTGGGGTTATCTAAATGTCTGATTTCTACTTTTAAATTCAATTCTTGGCTACAGTGTGAAACTATTTCTGACAATTGATTAATAGAAAATATCTCTGTGAATTGATTAAAAACTCGAAATTCGGCTTTGTGAGGAGGATTTTCAATAGCCAACTCAATGCATCGCATCGTATCTTGTATATTAATATAGCTTCTAGTTTGCCCCCCTTTACCATAAACCGTTAGGGGATATCCAATGGCCGCTTGCACACAAAAACGGTTTAAAACCGTACCATAAATTTGATCATAATCAAATCTGGTCGCCAAACGAGGATCTATTTCTGTTTCTTCTGTCTCATGTCCATAAACCACCCCTTGATTAAGATCTGTTGCCTTTATGTTCCATATTTTACAGGCAAACATTATATTATGGCTATCATGAACTTTGCTCAAATGATAAAAACTGCTTGGTTGTTTTGGATAAGGCAGCTTATCTTTTCTTCCCTTGTGTTCTATTTCTATATATCCTTCTTCGATATCAATATTAGGAGTGCCATATTCTCCCATGGTTCCTAATTTAACCAGATGGCAGTCTTGACAAAAATCTTTTATTGCATAAAGGACATTCATGGTACCTATAACGTTGTTATCCATAGTAAAAACAGCATGCTCCCTGTCGATCATCGAATATGGAGCAGTACGTTGTTCTCCAAAATGAACAATGGCTTCGGGCTGGAATCCTTTGATCGTCTTAGATAAAAGGGGATAATCTCTGGTATCTCCAATAATATAATGAATTTCCAAACCGGTTTTTTCTTTCCACACTCTGGTTCTTTCTTTTACATTCTCTATAGACACCAAACTGTTAAAATTATTCTTTAAATCAAACTCTCTTCTCATCAAACTGTCTAGAATTAAAATTGTGTGGCCCTTTTTTGAAAGATACATCGCCTGCGGCCAACCTAGATAACCGTCACCGCCAATTATCAATATTTTCATAATTATTCATCCTTTTTTCTCTGACACGGCACTTAAACCAAAACAAAACACTATAAAGATGGCAACTAAATACCCCATCCCCATCCTTATCAACTTTTAAATTTTCCCATACCTCAGATCCAAGTCTGCTCTCTATGTCCTGTTATCAGGTTCTTGATCGAAGATCTGAATTATTTATCTGTTTTAGGAATAGATTCAAGCGTATCATTGGATTTAAGGGTTACCGCAAAAATATCTGAGAAAGGCATGCCCCCCAGCCAACTGTCGCTTATTAAAATGTCTTTGATAGGCTTTGTTGGTTGAGGATTGGAAAAACTGATATGATACATCTGGCAGTTCTTGCGTACTGGATTGTTGCCAATACTTCTGATCTTAGCTCCATCCCGGGACCATTCTCCAGGACCTAGATGAAACCAATCCCAAAATATGGGTACAGAAAGGGCTTTATAGGTACCGTCCTGGTAGGCAAAAAGTACATTGATAGTGCCGTAATAATAATTGTCTCCGTATAAACTCAATAATGCATCCTGCTTGTAACTATTACCGAAATTGCCTCCCGCCAGAAAATGCAACTCCTCGACTGTCATTCCGGAGTGTATCGGCAAAGAAAACAGATTATTCCCTTCAAGGTTGAGCCTACCGTAATCTTTCCAGTCATCTGCCCCGCGGACAAGAAAATCAATCCCATCATAGGTCACATACTTACTTGGAAATTTATTAGCTCCAGCCCCTCGCGCACTGAAACTCTCCCTGGTATTTTTAATGAGAAAATAAAAATGGCCTTCTCTTTCCCACTGCCCGCCTGCCCATGAAACTGCCACAGGCACTAAGACCATCAATGCGGTACTTAAGATTTTTTTTACAAAAAAACTCAAACTCATCACCAATAAAGTTTTCTAAATCTTGCTGAATATCGCTTTATCCATTTACAGGAGGCCTCTTCTAAGGAAACCTCCTTGTCTGATTGTAAACTAAGCAAGTCTCGGTATTCCGCTATAAAATACATTTGTTCAATCATTTTGACCTTAAAAGCTTCCTGAATCCTTAAAAAGCTCACCGCTATATCATAAAGCTTTGTTTGGAAACTTTGTGTGCAGCGAACAACCTTTGCTCTAATATTAAATACCTTGTTCTCAAAAGGCATCTTTATCACAATGATGGACTCAGGTTTTACAGAATGTTTTGAAGCAAATAATAGCCCTCCCAAACTTACATTGATTGTCTGTGAGCGTATACTCTTATTATTTCTTCCTCCCCCTGAAATAACAACTTTATAAGAAAGAGGCATGCATAATGGATGGCGGATAAAACGACGGTATTCTATGACTTGCATATTCTCCTTAGGAGTTTTTCTTGGCATATCATTAACCTGTTTTTATGATAACTCCATCAAACCAAAAGGGCATTCCACTCTCTGCGATATTCTTTTCTGGGCAACGTGGCGTAGAAAAATAGAGATTTTAGCAAGAAGTTGAATTCTACCTTCTTTGATCTTTTTGCTCAAAAAGAACTCCGATGATTTTTTCATCAGGAGTTCTTCCCATTCTTAATTGTTCTTTTATCTTACTTGGCGTACATGGCCTTTAATTGCGAAACTTTAGGGAACTCTCCATAAAATTCTCCCTGAGGGCCCACAAAACCATTACCTGATTTTTTAATAATTACGGCTGTATACCCTCCCTTATCATTAGGGATATTAACTGTGAACACATCATCACTATTTGCAGCAGTTCCAACTGCTGCCGTAACTGGGGCAGAAGCCACTGTAGTTGTCTGAATCGTGGGCTGGATGACAACTACAGGTTGCGGGACAACTTGATAGCCGTAGCGGGTATATACATAGTAAATCCCGTTATCCGTATAGTAAGTCACACCGTTAATGGTCACAGGATGATACTCAGGTGGAATAGTTCTGACAACTGCTCCTATAGGAGGACTTACTAACACATAATCACGGCCTGTGCCTGTGTAATACAGTCCATCATAATAGTAATATCTTGTCCTTCCTACTGGAACAGAAAAATAATCATCAGGAAGAAAAGATATGTGAAGACCCAAATGAGGATGATCATGGTAACGGTAAAAATGATGGTCCTCATGGCGTTCCTCATGACGACCTCCCCAATCCGCATAGGAGAATTGAGGCCCAACTAATAGAGCCACCAATACGAGACCCATGGATATTTTTGTTATTTTTGCATTATTTATCATATAGCCTCCCTTATTTCTTAATAATATATTATATCAAATCTTCACATTAATTTGTCTTTTCTTAATCTCTCCTGATTAGACAATAGAAGGCTTAAAAAAGTTTCATGGCAGGATATCGACCAGTATCAATACTGATTTCTTTTTATTATCTTATAACAGCGGTCGAAGGAACCAATTGTTTATTTAAAATAGCTTCAACTTTCTTTAAGAATTCTTCTCTTTCGAATGGTTTCAGAATAACATCATCGACAGGCAGATGCTTAAACGTTAATTCCAAATCCATGCGACCCGTGGCAACCAGTATAGGATACATCGGCATCTCATCTGAGCCGCAAATATTCTGATAAAATCCTACTCCGCTCATTCTGGGCATACTCACATCCATAATAATTAAGTCAGGCACCATTTCTTCTAATCTTCCCAGCCCTTCCAAACCGTCATAAGCAACCGTAATATCATAGCCGTTGGCTTTAAGAAACTTTGAGTATAACTTGCAAACTTCTTTATTATCTTCGAGTATTAAAATTTTTTTCTTCATTTCCCCCTCCTGTTCGGACACCATCTAATTCAAGTATGGCACCTGCCAAGTCAAGTACCACCCTATTTTGATGGAAATGGGAAAGCGTTTTTCATTAATTTTTCTTTCTACGACTCCATCGGAGGTAATCATCGCCCTTACAACGGTTATTCGACTACTGCAAAGCTTTTTAAGTCAACACTGTTTCACCTCCGAGAAACATTAGGGTAATATTAGGGTAACATGTTGTAATGACATAGAGACTTTAATTTCACGCAGAGAGTCTTTTTGGGCGTAAAGCAAGGTAACCAGTTGTTGCCAGAAGTTAAATCGCTTAACATGAACGATTGCCCCCATGGTTCTTGACGATCGTGTCGAATTGATGTCTGGGGATTAGTTTTAACAGTTCGTGGAAAAGCGTGTTAGAATGGGCCATTGGGAATCCCCCTCGTGGTTTGGTTTCTGGCGAAACCTTATTCTAACACGATGGCAGCGATTCCCTTCTTATTTACCGGACACTTCTGTTCCGCAACAGTCCCATAAATTGTCAAGTGGCGATCTGTTTTCATGATCACCCTGCAAAGGACCTAAAAATTCCAAACTCTTCTATATTTCTAATAATTTAGTAATCCACCAGTAAAGCGTTGACAGGACAACCATCACCAGCGAGATTTCAATCAGCAAAAAGAAGAATTCCTTAGGCTCTATCCCAGGGTTGATGATTTTGGTGCGGTCTACCCCGTTAAGGGACAAGACATAACTCTCCAGATCGGCAATTTGTGCTTGGGTCAATGCATGACTGTCCCCGAAGGATGGCATATTAGGCCCCCCTTGGGTATTAGGAACCCCGTGCTGGATAAAGATATCAATGTGTTGCGTGAAGGTTGCGGAATCTTTGTTAAATATATTTCTATCCATTGGGTTTAACGTAGGAACTCCCTTAGGGGCATTAAACCCTGGGGACTTCGTATTTCCATTAGGGCCATGGCACATGATACAGGATTGATGAAATAAAACAGCCCCATGTTCACGGTCACCTATAATATTGACAGCTTCCCCTACCCCTAATCCTTTGTGTTTATCGGTCGTCTGCCCTGTATTTTCCTGCACATAATCTTGCAAGATAGGGGCCATCGTCGGCTTTCTTGTCATAAGACTCATAAGAAATTCAACCACCGCATTCATTTGAGTGTCATTTAAACGGTTGGAAAAAGAAGGCATGATCGTCAAGGGGTTGTGAAATTGAGGTGTAACCAGCTGGGTTTTAAGCCATTCTTTGGAAGGCCTTCTTTTAGTTACAGCCATGATTAAATCTGGGCCGGGCTTATTGTTAGGGCTACCTTGAATCGTATGGCATTGAATACACCCTTGAGTATTATAAAGTTGTTCCCCATACTGAATCATTGCCTGCTTATCAGATGGGCCTGTGCCGCTTGCCGCCACTGGAGGCGGGGCAGGTACCGGAACTTCCACAGGTTTAAGGCCATCTAAGTAATTCAACAAAAGAGCGATATTGTAGTTGCTTAATTGAGCGTAGGGAGGCATTATTGTTTTTGGATTATGGGCCTGTGGAGCAATAATTTGGGTGCGTAGCCATTGGCGTGAACGGTTATTATTTCTGGCCATCACCAGGTCAGGGCCTTGTTTGTTGCTCACCCCTCCGGTGACAGTGTGGCATTCTGTACAACCTAACGTTTTAAACAGCTTCTCCCCTGTGACATTTTTACTAGTATTGGCCAGCATTATTTCATTGGTGCGTTCACGTACCAGGATTTTTTGACCACCGCTATTTAAATGAACCGCAGGGGTCGTATTGGATTTCTCGATATCACTTTTATAAATAAACCCAAGCCACGTCAAATACAAAACAACGGAAATAAAAATAGCACCACCTAACATAACAAAACTTCGTTTAAACGGATTCCTCTCAGGGCCGCGGTCCAAGAACGGTAAAGAAACAAGAAGCAAAATAATCATCAAAGGTATGCCTGCTGTCCCTATAGGCTCTAGAGGGCCTGGAAAATATTTCAAGACCTGGTAAATAAATAAGAAATTCCATTCCGGTTTAGGGGTATAAAGAGTGTCCATGGGGTCTGCCAAACCTGTGAATGCCGGTGGGAAAAACGCTGTCAGTCCAACCAATAAAATAAACAAAAAGTAAGCAATTAAAACATCCTTAAATACTTGTTCAGGCCAGAAATACCCCACACCTTTGCGCTTTTTAGGGTCCCAGGGGCCGGCTTCACCGAATTGACGAAACGCAATCAAATGCAAAGTAACAAACAATCCCGTCAAGAATGGAATAAGGGCAACATGCATCACATAGATACGTAAAAGGGCCGATTGCCCCATCTTGTTGGCCCCCTGCAACAGCAACTGAGTAAAGGGTCCGACAATAGGAACGCTTCCGGCAATCCCTATGCCTACCTGCCCTGCCCAATATCCTTTTTTATCCCAAGGAAGCACAGGACCCGTAAACATAAATAGTGCCGTCAGGACGATCAAACCAATACCCATAAGCCATACCAGCTCTCTGGGCTTTTTATAAGAACCCCAAATAAAAACCCGCATAACGTGCAGGCCCACCACCACTGTAAAAGCCGTACCGCCCCAATAATGCAGACCGTGGATAAGCCATCCGAAAGGGACCTGTAAACGTAAATACGTCAGACTAGAATACGCATAGTCGACCGTAGGTACATAATAAAACAGCTGCCAGATACCTGTGACAATCTGAACAATCAACAGAAACAGGCAGGCACTGCCTAAGGTATAGGAAAATCTTGTCCCTCCAGGAATTTCCTCATGCATAAACTCGGCAACGAACTTTATTAATGTCGTACGCTCGTTAACCCAATTTTTTACCCTTTGGGGCAAAGGAATCTTCATAACAATCAAGCCTCTATTTTTGCAGGTATACCTGCTTTATATAATTTCCATTGGACAAACAACTCTCCTGCTTCAATTTTGTAAGGAAGGGTATCCAAAGGCCGGGGTGCTGGGCCACCTAAAACCTTGCCGTTTTCACTGAATAAACTACCATGGCATGGACAAGAAAATTTCTTGCCGTCCCAATTATAGCGGCAGTTTAAATGCGGGCACAAGGGGGAATAAACAGTCGCGCTGACTTCAGAATGTTTAATGACCCAAATATCATAAATAACATTCAACCGCAGGAACGCTTCTTCATCGACATCTTCAAAATTCATCTTTTTCGGGATCCCGATAGGAAGGCTGGAAAAATTGGGAACTTTAATAAACTTTTCGTCCCTTCCCCCGACCGAGGTGGGAATAAGGTAAGAAACAAATGGCCATGTAATACTGAGCGTCAAAATACCCAAGATCCCCCCGAACAAGCCTTTTATAAAATTACGCCTTTTGACATCTTCGGGATCCTGTGAACGAGGCGTATGAATATGCTCAGTCATGGTTTCCTTTCTGCTCTTGTATCCATCGATCAAAGTCCATCTGGCTCACAACATTTACAATCCCCCGCATACGATAATGCCCCAAACCGCACAATTGAGAACACACAATTTCAAATTGACCTTTTTTTATCGGAGTAAACCAAACCGTAGTGCTCATGCCCGGGATGACATCCTGCTTGACCCGCATGGCCGGTATTCCAAGGCTGTGGACCACGTCCTTGCTTGTTAAAGAAATTAGAATTGTTTTATTAACTGGCACATAAATTTGGTTCATGGTCGTAATATCATCTTTGCCGTCAGGGTCGTCAGGGTCTAACCCCAATGGGTTATCATCCAAAAATTTGGCGCTGGCCCGACCGAATTTACCATCAGGGCCCGCGTAATGGACATTCCAAGCAAATTGTTGGGCCACTACTCTGATTTCCAAAACATTTTTATATTCCGGCTTGGAGGCAACATGGACAGCCCAAAAAGGAATGGAAAATGCAAAAAGAAGCAAAAATTCAAGTGCGGCCACTCCCCATTCAACCATCGTTGAGATTTTGGATGCCGATGAAGTGCGTTGGACTTTAGGGTTATTTGATTTCCTAAATTTGATTAAAACTACAATAAAATAAACGGCCCAACCGACAAAAAGGACAAGGATAAGGCCATGGATTAAATACATTAACGTATCAATATCGCGGCCTTCTACGGATGCTAAAGGCTGCATCGGAAAAATGTATTTTAAAATACCCATACTTTAATTTACCGTGTAATCACTGGGTGTTCTGGGAGAATAAAGGATGTCCCATGCCGGCCAAAACAGCAATGACAAAAAAACTATAAACGTCAAGAATAAGACCAAGTGGATGGTCTTCTTCTTTGTCATCAGATGCATGAAATAATACCCCACCAAGCCGACCTCAAACATAGCGATCATAATAATGAGCGTAATCCCCAATAATTTAAGTTTTAAATAGCCAATACCAACGATGAGGCCCGTCAGGCAAAGCATGGCCATATAAATAAAAATTTCTCTTTTAAAATCCATGTTGTTTGGTTTGTCCATATTTAAAAAAGATACAGCGTTGGGAACAAAAATATCCAGATAATGTCCACAAAATGCCAGTAAAGACCAGCCACCTCAATGCGATTGGTGAACCACCGCGGGTTAGTCGACCACAAACGGCTTCCAGAACTCACATAATAAATGTTAACAATAATCCCCCCTAAAATATGCAGCGCATGCAGACCCGTCATTAAGAAGTAAAGGGCTAAAAAAACACTTTTCTTAGGATACTCGTGATGCATAAAATGCTGTGCGTACTCCACCCCTTTAAAACACAAGAAAAAAATGGCAAAAACAATGGTCAACCACATAAATTTTTGGAATTTCTTAAAATCATTGGCTTTCAACGAGGTCCATGCACGTATGATAAACATACTGGAAGTGATTAGGATGACACTGTTAAGGGCGCCGATGGGCACATTAAGAAAATCCGACTGCACAGGCCAGGATGAAGCCCCCACCCTAAGAAGAATATAAGAAGAAAATAATGAACCAAACAGCATGATTTCCGATGCTAAAAAAAGCCAAATTCCAAACTTGGCATTATAAAGCCCGGTATCTTCCCTGCTTTCCACGATATAAGGTATAATTTCATCTTCCTGTTCTTGCATATACATATATCCCCTAATTAAATGTCTTTTTCAAATTGAGGGCTGTAATCTTTAGAGGCCCCTTCAAGGCTATATTCATATGGCCCACGATAAACCGTTATCTTCTTTGTAAAATTTCCGTGCGGTGGCGGGGTCGGAGCGGCCCACTCCAAAGTAGTGGCTTCCCACGGATTGTCTGAAGTGACCTTCTCTCCTTGAAATATGCTCCAGAAAAAATTAAAAATAAACGGAATCTGGGCCACGGCCATCACCCATACCGCCCAGGATATAATGACATTCCAATACAAGACATCGTGCATAAATAAATAACTTTCTCCCCCGTCATATAACCGGCGGTTAACACCGGCAATTCCTTGGATAAGCATAGGAAAAAATACCAAATTCATACAAATAAGGGTCGGCCAAAAATGCAAACGTCCTAGGGTTTCATTCATTTTTCTCCCTGTTGCTTTGGGAAACCAATAATAAATTCCGCCAAAAATCGCAAAAATAACACCAGGCGCGACAACATAATGAAAATGCCCGATGACATAATAAGTATCATGTAAGGGGATGTCCGTTGTCGCAAGACCAAGGGGCAGGCCGGTCAACCCTCCAAAACCAAACATTGGCAAAAACGCCAGAGCAAAAAGCATTGGCGAATTAAAACGTATGGATCCTCCCCACAAGGTGATAAATAACCCGGAAATAATAATGACCGAAGGAATAGAAACAAGCATGGTCGTCGTCTGAAAAAACGCGGTAACGTTTGTCCCCATACCGGTCAAATACATGTGGTGAGACCAAACAATAAAAGACAGGAACCCCAAGAAAATGACCGAATATCTCATGTAATTAAAACCGCTAATGGGTTTACGGGTATTATTGGCTATTATTTCCGTAACAATCCCCAAGGCTGGAAGAATAATGACATATACCTCAGGATGGCCTAAGAACCAAAATAAATGTTGCCAGAGCAGTGCATTGCCTCCCCCGCTGATATTGGTCAACACCTGACCGCTCACATCCAAACCGCTGGGCAAAAAAAAGCTTGTCCCAAGTAAACGATCCATCAATTGCATAAAAGCTGCCCCTTCAAGAGGTGGAAAGGCCAATAAGAGTAAAAAAGCAGTGACTAATTGGGCCCATATAAAAAAAGGTAAGCGTTCAAATGTCATACCGGGCGCCCGCAGTTGAAAAATAGTCACAATAAAATTAATGGAAGAAAACAACGAAGAAATGATAATTAAAAACATACCCACCAACCATATGGACTGGCCATCATGAGCAAGGTCTGATAACGGCGGGTAAGAGGTCCAGCCATTACCCGTTGGGCCTCCAGGCAGGAAGAAACTCGCCAGCATCAAGCCCCCCGCGGCAAAAAAAATCCAGTAACTGAGGAGGTTCAATCTGGGGAAGGCCATATCTTTTGCACCAATCTGCAAAGGGATTAAATAATTACCAAACCCCCCGAAACCCAAAGGAACCACCCCCAGAAAAACCATAATGGTCCCGTGCATGGCCCCGAGTTGATTATAAAATTCGGGTAACATAATCCCCCCGGGCATATTGTTTTCTCCGAATATAGTCCCCATAACAGGCAAAGCATGGCCGGGATAGGCCAATTGCCAGCGCATAATCATCATCAAACCAAAACCGAAAAGCAGGAAGAAAAGGCTCGTTAAACCATATTGGATACCAATAATTTTATGGTCCGTGGAGAAAACATACTTTTGAACAAACGAGGCGTCGTGTGATGGTTTTTTAGAAATGCTCATAAATTTTTCCAGTTATTGATTACAATAAAAAACCCCGCATCAACAGAACCGATACGAGGCATCAATGCCAAAAAATAAGACCCTACATCTTAGGGCGTCTTTAACCAGAAAGTTCCTTCGTTGAAACCAAAACTTGACCCGACACCTGTGCCGCATCAAACGGGTGTTAGTATAAAGCATCTTTTCCACTTGTCAATATCTTCATTAAAGAATATTAACAAAATATTTGACGTCTGTTACCTAACCTTAATCAATCACCACATTCCGCCACTTGGTCATTAAAGACAAAACCCCCTGCAATCCATTCAAATTACAGAGGGTAAAACGGACTACTAGTAAAAAAACTTTATTTCATCGCTGAGGTCAGTGTAAAAACAATCAATTCCCCCGTAAATTTTAAAAAGGTATCCCCGTAGGGAATATACCGAGTTGGATGGTAATAATAATATCCGAAATGACCGGGGACCACATATGTTCCCCCATAAGGTACGACCTGCGTATTGGCATTAATAATGGCATCAGCCCCTTTTTCCCTTGCAATATTTTTTGCTTGTTCCACAAGCATGTCCGTATTGACTCCATCGCTGGCATATCCCTGGATTTCCACTCTTCCAATGACCCGATACGGTGCCGAAGAAGGAGGCTGCTGATTCCCAAAATACACAGTTATGAAATAATACTTGGGTTTCGCGGGTTCCCTCTGGTCAGTATAAGGCAAATATCTCGTACTGGTGGCGCATCCTGCCAGACTTAATAATGCCAATAGGGTCAAAAATATTTTCTTCATATCTTCCCTCTGCTTATTTCCCATACATAACTTTTAACTGCGAAACTTTTGGAAACTGGGAATAAAATTCCCCTTGTGGACCGACAAACCCGCTACCCGACCTTTTAAGAACAACTGCCGTATATCCTCCTTTATCGTTGGGAATATTCAAAGTAATAGAGTCATCTGTATTTACGGATGTCGTCACTTGAATCGGTTGTGTTGTGATGGTTGGTGCAGATTGGACAACTGTTACAGGTGGCGACACAAGTTGATAGCCATAGCTCGTATACAGATAGTAATTTCCATTGTTTACATAATAAGTTACACCATTAACAATAATTGGCTGATAAAAAACCGGGGGAGGGGAAACATATACATAATCCGGATCATAGTAACCCCTATCATAGTACCCCCTATCATAGTAACCAACAGGTACGGACAAATTCAAACCGAACCTGAAATGATCCCCATGCCACGCATAGGATGGTGTAGGCCGGATGAACAGGCCTAAGGCCAAAAAGATTATTGATAGTTTCATGATGTTTTGCATATCCCCCCTACTCACCAGAATCATCATCGTCATGGTCCCAATGCTTATGGGAATGATGGTGGTATCGGCATGACTTACTGTGTTCACATCCACAACCCTCTTTTCTTTCTTTTCTCCAACGGGAGTGTTCCCCAAATTTATGTATCTTTTCTAATCGTTGAAGATACAGGCTAAATTGTCGCGGTGTAAGAATTTTCTTTGCTTCAAGTATTGAATTCAAATGACTGTCAACCATCTGAGCTTGAAGAGTTTTTAATTGGGCTTGAAGTCCATTGATCTTATTCATATCCCATTTCGGCTGAACAAGTTCTTTATTGAAAACTTCTCTATTTGCCTTCATATGTTAAACTTTAG
>JAJXTI010000101.1 GCA_021783915.1 bacterium | reverse complement strand
TTTCTTATAGAAACTTTTTAAATCATAAGTAACCGTAACCGTTTGTTGATCTTCTTTAATCTCAATAAAATCAACTTGAGGAATTTCAACAAAGGCTTCTTGAGGTTGTTCGCTTAATTCTGAAGCGAATTTACGGAATTCTAATTCACTAAAAATTTCATAAAGACGTTTTTTATTGGGATTGGCGAGCTTTAAATCATCCAAATCCGCTTCTATAGGCACATCATTATTAAGCAAGGCCAATTCATGGATCACTTGCGCTTGCCCTTGCCCCATCATTAATTTTTCTTGTAAGCCTGATGGTTTGATTTCATCCAAATGCTTATAAATTTCATCCAAAGACCCATAGGTTTGTAGTAACTTTACGGCCGAGACCTGGCCAATACCCTGCACACCTGAGATATTGTCGGAAACATCTCCGGCCAAAGCGATTAGATCCACCATCATGGAAGGAGATACACCAAATTTCTCCTGTATATCTTTATTTGTTAATATTCTGTCCTGACGTGGACTGAATAAACTAATACGCGCATCCATCAATTGGCTTAAATCTTTATCATCACTGACGATAACCACTTCGGCTTTTGGGCTCAAGCGCCTGGCCAGGGTTGCAATAACATCATCCGCCTCAAACCCTTCCTTTTGGTACATAGGAATTTGATAGGCCTTTAACACCTCTCGAATGATCGGTATCTGAATCTGCAAAGGTTCGGGCATGATTTGTCTTTGGATTTTATAATCCGGATACTTTTCCTGTCGATAGGTTTTTCTACCCACATCGAAACAAGAGACCATGTATTGAGGCTCAAAATCACGCATCAATTTTCTTAAAATATTACAGAAACCAAACACCGCGTTAGTCGGCTGGCCTTTGGAATTCACCAAAGTCCTAACAGCGTAGAAGGCACGATAACATAAACCGTTGGCATCGATTAAAAAGACTTTGGAATCGGGCATGGAAGGCTATTCATTATTATTTCCACTAAAACGCATCTTTGAGTTGGATTCTTCTTGTCGCTCCATCCGGGCCAGTGTTCTATAAATTAAACCTTGACGGATCCTGTCTTGATCGTGATCTGCCATATCCTGATTCATTTGCTGTGCATTTTGATTGTTTTGGATATTACTTAAAGCTTTCTGAGCTTGAATAGTCCACGAGTCTTTTGGGTCCCCTAATTGGACTCTTTTCTGAAAATAATAAAGAGCCTTCTGCGTGTTCCCTTGGTTCCAGTAGAAAGCACCCAAATTGAAATAGGCAGGCAAAAAATCTCTGTCTATCTTGATAGCAGTTAAATATTTTTCTTCAGCTTTATCAGGCAGGCCCATCTCCTCATAAATAACCCCCAAGAAATTAAGTGCTTGTGTATCTTTGGGCTTAAGCATTAACGCATTTTCATAAGCCGTCATGGCCTCAGTTAAATTCCCCAGTTGCCAGGCTTCATAACCTTGTCGGGTATACTGTGCAACTTTGGGGTTTTCATGCCACATCCAAGCGATATTGAGCAAACATACCAAAGATAAAAAGAACATTTTATATCTTTTCATCTCTAGCCTCCTAGAAGCGCCTCTTCCTGACCTGTCACGGAAAGACGTTCCATAATAGTTTTAGACAACCGTTTCTCATGGGAAGATGCGTTAAATAATACTACACCTATTAAATTTTCTCCTCGAGCAAAAATTTTCTTAAATATATTCTGAGGGCCATCAAATTCTAAATATTCCCGGCCATCCTCGGATAATTTGGTAAAACCCATCCCGAAGCCTTCCAATACTTTAAATCCAAAATGAGACTGTCTAAGTGGAAGCTTTGTATCAAAATAATCATCTTCGATTTTCTGATAGCCACTGTCTTGTTCAACTAAACGCCAATCTAAAGGCATAAAATCCGCAATGACCATCTGAGTGCCGATGACTTTACCACTTTGAAGCCGTACGGCCTTAACTTCACCATCACCTAAAATTTCTTCAATAGTACTTTCAACGATGACCCGTATACCTTTACCTTCAATGATTTGTTTAAGCAACGTTCCTGTTTCATCATCAAAAATGTCATGCAGAAGGCTTGCTCCAGAAGAGATGACTACCACTTCTTTGCCTAACCCATGTAAGGCACAGGCCATATTAAAACCCTGAATATTGGTAACCATCACAAAGACGGTGTCCACAAATGGCAAATATTTAATAAGTTGTTTGGCCGATGATAATAACGCACAATCAAAAATACCTTTTCTTTGATGACCTTTAATGGAAAGCGGCATCAAGCATCCCAAATCCGCAATCATCAATTGGTCGTAATTAATCTGTATCTTCTTCTCAGTAGTAACATGTTTACGTCTCAGACTGACACGTGAAAGCTTTTCATTAGCAACCACTTCCACGTGGTATTGATTAAAATAATTTTCCGCCAAAGGATGCATCTGAGTCTCTTTAATCTGTCCGGAAACCAAAGACGGTAAAAGGAACCTGTCGTAAGGTAAAAAACTTTCGGTACAAAATAAAGTAACGGTCGATTCTTGGTCTTTTTGACGGATATTTTCAATGGCCCTTGTAGCGGCCAAAGAATTTCCAACAATAAGAATTTTACTCATAAACTACGCTTTAATGCCTCCAATGCGTTCCTCATTAACATAACAGCAGTCACAGGGCCCACCCCTCCTGGCACAGGTGAGATGAATGAGGCCTTCTCTTGACAGGAATCAAAATCTACATCCCCCACGATTTTCCCATTCTCCTCATTAATACCCACATCCACAACAATTGCCCCCGGCTTAATCCAAGCTCCTTGTACAAAACGTTTTCGACCGACGGCTGCGACCACAATATCCGCCCTATGGATATGTTCCTCAAGGTTTTCTGTCTTAGAGTGGCAGATGGTCACTGTCATGTCTTGTTTCAATAAAAGCAAGGCCACAGGTTTACCAACAATTTCACTTCGGCCTATAATAACGGCCTCCTTGCCTTTTAAAATGACATCCGAAGATTTCAATAAAGCCAGCGTAGCGGCAGCTGTGCAAGGGACAAGGCTACTTTTTCCCAATAATAAACGTCCTAAATTCCTTTCACCCAGGCCTTCAATATCTTTAATAGGGTCAAGATGGTTGACCAATACAGAGTAATCAATAAAATTAGGAAGAGGTTTATTAATAATCACACCATGTACTTTATGGTCTTGATTGATTTGTTGAATTTGATTTAAAAAATCACCCTGCCGTATGGCATCAGAAAAATTTAATTCCTGATATTGAATTCCCAATTCTTGTGCTATTTTCTTTTGGGATTTCAGGTAAGAAGATGAACTGGTATTACTGCCTACCGTGATGCTGACAACAGAAACAATTCTATTAATATTACGAAGGTCTTCTATGGCACCTTGTAATTGTTGTTTTAACTGGCCAGCCAGAAGTTTACCGTCTAATATTTTTGCACCCATGAATTGATCCTCACCATGATAATTGCCCCATTAAAACCAGCCATTAAAAGCTCAACAGCTACTTGAACATCGGACAATAAATAGGGGTTACCTTGGGCCACTAAAAAAGGAGTTAGATCAAGGGCCTTGTAACAAAGATTACAAACTTCCAATGGTACACGGCGGGCTTCTTTGGATGCTTGGTGTTGGGCTTTTTGATCTAACGAACGCGCTGCGGTCAACTGTAAATACGCATCGGAATCCAGACTGGTCAATTCCAAAAGCCGCTTTCGAATAACTTCGCTTTGTTTGAGAATAGTATTAAGTTTTTTATCGATTGCTTTGGTATTAGCTTTACGCCCGATGGAATAATTCGTGACCATGGAAACAAGCCCTGCCCCCAAAGCAGCAGTAAACGCTGCTGCCGACCCTCCACCAGGCACAGGTTCCTTGCCGGAGAGTTGGTTCAAATATTCTTCAAGAGTTTTGGCCGCAAAATGAATTTTCATGAGGAAAACATTCGGATTGATCTAACTAATGTATATTTATATTAACGGAAAGAATTTTTGACTTCAATATAATAAGAATAATTTTGATAATTAATGGCTCAAATAACGCTCGGCATCCAAAGCTGCCATGCAACCGGTACCCGCAGAGGTCACAGCCTGGCGATAAATCTTGTCCTGCACATCTCCAGCCGCAAAAACACCTGGTACACTTGTTTGAGTGCAACCAGGTTTGGTTTTAATATAACCAGCCTCATCTAATTCCAACTGACTTTTTAAAAAGGCAGTACTAGGCATATGACCTATGGCATAAAACAATCCGCCGACATCCAATACAGATTCGGCATTGGTAACAGCATTCTTAATTCTTAAACCCGTGATGAATTTATCACCTAAAACTTCGATAGGCAAAGTATTAAATATAATTCTTATTTTCCCATTATTCTTAACTCGCTCCTGCATGACTTTTGAAGCCCGAAGCGCATCGCGGCGTACTAACATCAAAACCTTAGAACCAAATTTTGTCAAAAAAGTGGCTTCCTCGACTGCTGAATCCCCGCCACCTATAACAGCGAGTACTTTATTGCGAAAAAATGGCAAGGCACCATCGCACACGGCACAGGCAGAAATACCCTTTTGCCACAGACGTTCTTCTCCAGGCAGATTCATACGCTTGGCAGTCGCCCCGGTGGCAATAATAAGCGCTTTGGTTTCATAAGTCTGGTTGCCCACAAATACCTTAAAAGGTTTGCCGGATAAATCTACCTTATCCACTGTCTCCGTGACAATGCGTGTGCCGCAATGCTGGGATTGTTGGCGCATCTTTCCCATAAGTTCAGGGCCAGAGATGCTCACGTATCCAGGGAAATTTTCCACTTCTGTGGTTGTCGTCAATTGTCCGCCCGCGGCCACCCCCGCAGCCAAAAGCCCCTCAAACAGTAAAGGTTTCAAATTTGCTCTCGCTGCGTAAATAGCAGCCGTATGTCCGGCGGGTCCGGAACCAATAATAATGATGTTTTCCATTGTTAAATCACAAAACTATCTAAAATTTTTGAGCGATCCTTGGGTGTTGCTTTTTTGATTAAATCACGCATCACCATATCATAACGCGGTTTATTCTTGTTCTGATAAAAAAGACCGAAATACCGACGATCCGCAGCCGCGTATTGAAAAGCTTTTGCAATATCTGAAGGATCATGCTCGACCACTTCAGTCTTATCCGCAAGGCGTCTATCAGGTTCAATACCATTGAGATGTTTCAAAAATGAAAACCACGTTGAAGATTTATGATCAAAATTGTTCGGGTCAAAATGCGGACAACGCTGGGAAATATGCACAAAGGCAAAGCCCGGATGGTCAAAAGCAGCCTTCATCGTATTGGTCAAATGATCCGGGATCCAATCGGCAGTTGAGGCCACAAAGGAAGCGCCCAGACCTACGGCTACGCTTATAGGGTTAAGCGGGTTCAAATAACTACCCTGGGGCTGAGTGTTGGTGACGTGGTCTTTGCGTGTCGTTGGAGATGTCTGGTTCTTGGTTAACGCATAAAGCTCATTGTCATACATCATAAAAACACATTTAAAATTCTTATTGATACCATGGATGAGATGGTTGCCTCCGATACTTAAAGCATCCCCGTCACCGGCATGCACGAACAAATTTAAATCCGGACGGGCCAAAGCCAGGCCTAAGGCAACCGTAATCGGCCGGCCATGGATGGAATGCACCCCGTAAGTGTTGAAATAATTCGGTGCGCGACCGGAACATCCGATACCAGAAACATTGACGGTCATGGCCGGGGGAAGTTGGCGTTCCA
>JAJXTI010000013.1 GCA_021783915.1 bacterium | reverse complement strand
GACCCTGCCTGGGATGTGCCCTTCTTATGCAAAGAAGCCAAACAGTTAGGCTTTAACATCACTAAAATCTTTTTGACCCATGCCCATCCTGACCACGTCAATGGATTAAATGAACTTTTAGGCTGGCATCATGTCCCTGTGTATATTTCCGAACATGAAGCACCTTTTTTACGTAAAAATCTCAAGAACCTGGTTGATGTTCAAGATAAAGAAAAACTCTTCGTAGGCCGAATCTCTTTTGATGTCATTCATACCCCTGGCCATACACCCGGCTGCCAATGCTTTCTTTCCGAGGGACAACTTATCTGCGGGGACACTCTTTTTATCGATGGATGCGGCCGCTGTGATTTACCTAGCGGAGATGCAAAAGCCATGTACAACAGCCTTTATAACGTCCTCATGAAACTTTCTGATAATACCGTTGTTTATCCCGGCCATAACTATGGCCCCACACTGACGGACACCATCGGCCATCAAAAACAAACCAACCCCTACTTGCAATGCACAAGTCTCGAGGAATTCTTAAAGGAACGGATGGGACTATAAATCCCTATTTTAATTTAAAAGATTTGACCATTTCATCCACAGTGAGAATTAATTTCTTGTATTGCTCGGTCCTAGCCATAAAGGTAAAAATGTAGGCAAAAGAACCTTTGATGGTCCAAACAAACATCGCTTTTAAACTGTCCGGCTTGGGAGCCTCCAAAATTAACCGATGACCATGCCAATCGGCAAAAGTACAATCTTTGTCCTCTAGAATATTGATATGTTTCTTAAATACAACTGTCATTTGTTTAGTGATAGTTTTCGAAAAACTTCCCAGGGTGGCAATTTGATCTGGAACTTCCTGTACAGTAATATTCACATTAGGCTGAAAAAGTTCCAATGCCGACTCTTTAGGACGAACAAAAGTAACTGCTGTTCCTTGGAAACCCTCCATTTTCTTCCAAAAACTTGGATACCTTAAAGAAAAATGAAATTGGCTGTTATGATAAGGACTGAATTGAATAAAATAAAAATATAGCCAAAGAACCCCTGCAGCAAAAATACCACCCATGAGCCCCCAAAGAGCAACAAGTATTATTTTTCTTTCCGCTTCTTTCATAGCCACAATAATATCGTTTTATCTTTCAAGAAATTTAAGTCCATTTTTTTTCAAATTGAAAAGGTGATCAGCAGGTTTAAATCTTCCATCCTTGAAACGGCTTTCCAGCCATTCCAAATCTTTTACAATCTTATCAATCCCCAGAGAATCCGCGTAACGCAGAAGCCCACCGCGAAATGGCGGGAAGCCGGTTCCCATAATCATCCCTATATCAACGGTATCCGCCTCATCCACAACCTTTTCCTCTAAAATACGCGCGGCTTCATTAATCATGATATAGATCATGCGTTTTAAAGCTTCTTCATCTGAGGTCTGGTTGTTGTGCTTGACTAAAGCTTGTACTTGAGAGTTAACTCCACGCTTATGGCCATGGATGTAAAAACCCTTGCCCGATTTTTTACCTAGTAATTTCAAAGTAAAAACCTCATCAAAAATACTACAGGACTTAAATCGAGATCCTAAGCCTGCCTCAAGAATATGAAGGACTTTGACACCCACATCAAGACCCACCTCATCAGATAATGTAAACGGCCCCATGGGCATTCCAAAATCAGTGGCAATTTTGTCTAAACGTTCAATCCTATCTCCCTCTTGCAAAAGACGGCCAGCCTCATTGATATAAGCCAACAAAATACGGTTGACTAAGAACCCAGGCGCGTCTTTGACAATAATGGGAGTTTTGCCCAAACGTTTGGCAAATTCCAAAGTCGACACAAGCGTCTCTTGAGAGGTTTTTTCAGTCGTAATGATTTCAAGTAGCGGCATCCGATGGACGGGATTAAAAAAATGGAAGCCGATCATCTTAGAAGGGTCTTTGAGAACCTTGCCCATCTCTGTTACCGATAGTGATGATGTATTGGAAGCTAAAATCGTTTTGGACGAAATATTCTGGCTGGTTTCGACAAAAACCTTCTTTTTCACATCCATATTTTCCACAACCGCTTCAATAACAATATCCGCATCTGCAAAACCGCTGTAATCCAAAGCACCGGAAATCATTGCCATATTGGCCGCTACCGCAGAAGGTTTCATGCGTCTGCGTTTAACTGACTGCATATAAACATCATAGGCCGCCTTAAGGCCTTTGGCGATAGCATCGTAATTGACGTCTTTCAAACGCACCCACACGCCGCGGTTACTCAAGAGCTGCGCGATCCCGCCTCCCATAATACCCGCCCCTATGACCCCCGCCTTGGCCACACGCATAGGCACGATATTCTCTGCTGTAGGTACAGATAATTTCTTAAATTTCTCAGCAAGGTAGAAAACTTTTACCAGGTTCTTGGAAATGGGGGTGATGGCAAGCTCAGCAAAAGTGGTAGATTCAATATCCAATGCTACCTGACGGGAAACGGACAAAGTCTTCTGTAGCACTTCTATGGCCCGCAGCGGCGCCGGATAAAAACCTTTAGTGGATTTAAGAACAGTTTCTTTGGATTTGTTAAAAACAATACTTCGACCGATACCCGTATTTTCTAAAAACGCATTAAAGCCTTTGGCTGCAATCGCAGGATATTTACGCTTCCTAGAAAATTGTCTTGTTTCATCAATGAACTCCCGTACACGATCGCTTAAACCTTGCTGGGGATAAAGGCGATTGACCAAGCCCATCTTCAAAGCCGTTTTAGAGTCCACCGGGGTACCAGAGAGAATCAATTTTAAAGCACCCTGTAAACCCAAAAGTCTTGGCAGGCGATAAGTACCGCCAAAACCAGGTACAAAACCTAAATTCACCTCAGGCACGCCGATACGCACCTTATCATTAAATGTGGCAATGCGATACTGACAGGCCAAAGCCAACTCACATCCGCCCCCTAAGGCAACCCCATCAATAACCGCTATCGTTGGTGTCAGTAAATCTTCTAATTTGTCCATGATACGCTGGCCAGCCTGAGATTTGACTTTGCCATCCGCTACTTCTGTAATATTTTCAATCTCTTTAATGTCAGCCCCAGCTATAAAAATGTCCTTCTTAGCGCTTTGAATAATCACAGCCTTGAGAGAACTTTGATTTTTAAATTGGTCAAGGATCTTTTCAAATTCAAGCAGGGTCGATGTGTTTAAAATATTGACTTTTGAATCCGGTTGGTCGAAGGTAATGGTGGCAACATTATTTTCTTCTTTATAAAGAATAGCCATAATTTTCTCTCCTTTAGCTTCATATTAACTGCATTCCTCGGCAACGCAACAGCATATTGAGAAATTTCATACTAAATAATCCCCTGCGATTGCATGCGACTCAGTAATCCATGAGTAACTTCCACGGCATTGGTGGAAGAACCACCATGTTCCAAAAACACACAAAAAGCAAGATTGTTTCTCGGTGAATGCACATACCCTACAAACCAGGCATGGTTGGCTTTGTTGGTCCCCGCTTGTGCGGTCCCTGTCTTTCCGTATATCGTCATTCCAGCCAAATCATTAAGCTCATGTGCGGTCCCTTCCGGGTCAGTGATAACTGAACGCAAGCCACGTTGAACAATGTGCCAGGTATTATCATGTAAGCGTACTGTAGGTAGCCTGCTTATATTCGGTGATGGTAAATCTTTATGGTCTACAGACCTAACGATACGCGGACGAAGGATCACTCCATCATTGGCCACTGCAGCCATCATAACCGTCAACTGTAACGGTGTCGTTAAAGTGTCCCCCTGGCCTATAGAAAAATTTAATGTGTTACCTGTGTACCAAGGATGCCCGGGCCGAGATCCGGCAGGCACCTGGCCAGAAGCTTCAAAAGGCAAGTCCACTCCTGTCACACGCCCCAAACCAAAAGCTTTGGCATATTGTTGTATGACATGCGCCGTCACCATTTGTCCAACATGAAAAAAATAAACATTACAGGAATGGGCAATGGCTTGATTAAGATCTTCACTCCCATGAACGTGTGCACAGCCGAACCTTCTTTTGCCCAACATATAATAACCAGGGCATTGAAAAGTCACATCCGGCGCAATTCTTTTTAATTCAATGGCCGCCAATGCCACGGGAATTTTAAAAACAGACCCAGGGGGATAGCTACTGGCAACCACACGGTTTAAGAGCAACGCTCTAGGATCATGGATATAAGAAAGAACTTTCCCTTGGAGATTTTTATTTACAAATGCATTAGGATCAAAAGAAGGTGAACTGACCATTCCCAACAGATCACCATTAGCTAAATCCATAACCACCACGGCCCCTGGCCTTGAAGCTAAAAGGTCATCCGCAGCGCTTTGTATACGTTGATCAATAGTCAACCCAATGTCTTTACCCTGGACAGGTTCTTTAAGGCTCAGTAATCTTACCTCTTGGCCACGGTTATTGATTTCAATCTGTCGTCCCCCTAATCCCCCTCTCAGTATGGAATCATAGGTCCTTTCAACGCCCATTTTTCCAACAACACTTTGTAAATTATAGCCATAATCTTCCAGTACTTCCGCTTCGTCAGCATTTATTTTCCCAACATAACCAACAGCATGGGCATCTGTCTGTGCAAAAGGATAATTGCGTTCATAGGTTTTTTCAATAACAAGTCCAGGGTATTGAAAACGATTTTCCTCAATAGCAAAAATGGTTCTTAGGTCAATATCCCGCGCCAACACAACAGGATCAAAAGGGGTCTTTCGTTTATGCAAAAACTGCTTTTTTAGAGAAATAGGGTCTTTTTTAAGGACCCTACCTAAAAAATTAAATAAAGAATCCGTGTCTTGTAAATCTTGCGCGACAACAGCCACATTGTAAGCCAAATGATTGTCCGCTAATACAAGTCCTCTTCGGTCAAAAATTCTACCCCGCGGGCCTTCAACAGGGATCACACGAATACGATTATTGACGCTTAGATCATAATAATATTCCCCTTTGATTGTTTGCATGTAAATCAGAGCCACGACAATTGTACCGATAAAAAATAAAATGATATTCTCAATGATTTTGATACGCATAATTAAACCTTCAACCAAACAGCCACATCACGCAAACGCTGAAAAACAAAAGTTACAACCAACATCGTAGTGACCAATTGAGGTAAAAAAATATTAAAAAATAACTCAGTCAAACGTACGTCATGGTGCATCAAATATAATGCAACTTCAATAAGGAAAAAACCTATCAATACAAAAAAGGCCACTACCGCACGAGAGAAACGTGACCCGGGCCGATAAAGATTGCGGCGCACAAACGTTGTTAAATAAGCTGCAGCAACAAAAACAAACAAATAAGTACCAAAAGGTAAGATGCTGAACATATCTTTAAGCAGACCGCTAATAACGGCCGCGACGATACTGTAACGAATCCCAGAATATAACCCCCAGAAAATAACCAGTAACAACAGCAGTTCCGGTTTGAGCCATATTCCCCCGATATCATTTAACAATGCTTCAAACACAAAAAAGATATAGGCTGACAGAACAATAAGACACAGACGTTTAATCATATTGATGCCTTTAGCAATCGTTCTTCTGTCAAACGCATGCGTTGAATGTCTTTTGGTGTATGGTCGTCATACCCAGATAGATGCAAAAGACCGTGAATCACATACAATAAAATCTCTCTGTTCACGGAGTTCCCATAAGTCTTGGCATTCTTTGTCGCCATCGAAGGGCAAATAACGATTTCCGCTGTGTCCGTCAAATCGAATGTAAGCACATCAGTGACGTAATCATGCCCTAGATACAACTGATTGATAGTTTGCATGTGTTTAGGCCCAACCAAGACGACAGAAATCCCCGACTTAAATTTAAGAGAACTCAATACCCTACACGCTTTTAAGGCAGTTGATTTAATTCTTGAAAAAGGAATTGGAACTTTACTTTGAAGGTTTCTGACCGTGATGTCCATTGGTTCTTTCGGGATACTTCACACGGCTATGATACATAGCGCTTAAAACGCGTACAAATGCGGAAGCAATTGCATCAATCTCTCTTAAAGTCAAATTACAAGCATCCAGCTGTCCATCAATAAACTTATTATTGATGACTTTACGTATCACGTCCTCAATCTTCTGAGGGGTATGTTCATCCATGGCCCGAGTGGCTCCCTCCACAGAATCCGCCAACATAACAATGGCCGTTTCTTTAGACCTGGGTTTGGGGCCAGGATAACGGTAATCCTGCTCCCCCACATCTTGGGCTTCAGCTTCGGTTAAAGCTTTTTGATAAAAATAATGGATCAAACTGGTACCATGATGCTCAGGAATAAAATCTATGATACGTTGGTTCAATTTATATTGTTTGGCCAGTTCCAACCCTTCTTTAATGTGGTTAAGAATGACCAGGCGACTCATCGAAGGCTCAAGCTCATCATGTTTGCTGTTGCCTGTCATCTGGTTCTCGGTAAAATATTCCGGTTTAACTAACTTGCCGATATCATGGTAATAAGCCCCTACACGGGTCAATAAAGCATGGGCGCCAATGGCATCGGCGGCAGCTTCCGATAAATTACTTACAATCAAACTATGGTGGTATGTTCCCGGAGCTTCTACCACCAGCCGTTTAAGAAGCGGCTGAGATGAATCGGACAGTTCCAAAAGAGAAAAATTCGTAATCTCCCCGAAAACCATTTCAAAAATTTTAAGAGTGGCCATTACTATAACAGAACAAATGATCCCATTAAAAAAAAGAGGGACGAGAGTGGTTTTTAGATGATTTCCACTTAAATCCATATTAATTAAAAGTGAACAAACCAACTGGACAAAACCGACGAGAACCCCTGTTCTGATAAAAACCCCTCTCGTACGCGCATCTTTAATGGAATAGGCTCCGCACAGACTTCCCATAAAGAAAATGATGGTCTCCGCCAGGCCAAAGTTTGCCATCAAACCTATCAAACCGCTGGCCATAAACGAGAGCGCCCAGGAGAGTTGCACATCATTATAAAGCAAGGTGGTAATCATCGCCACACAAGCGATAGGAGTATAAAACAAAGAGAACACCGCATAAGATTTTAAAAGGTGGGCTATACCCATAAGGAGCACCAACAGCAACGTCAAATGTAAAAAAGATTGCCAGCTCGTCTTACGGACATAAAACAGTTGTAAACCAAAAAAGAAAAATAGTAACGGGATCAATAAAGAAAGTTCGGCAAAATAACAAAAAACTATGGTGGCCAAAAGAGTGACCGCTAGCATCACCTTTTGGTCAACAGAAATATTATCGGAATTAACGATGACCGTTGGTTGATTTGCCATACGCCTCAATGATTTTCTGTACGAGTTCGTGGCGAACCGTGTCTTCGCTGGTCAAATGAATAAATTTAATCTCCGGCACCTGGCCCAAAATCCTCTGGGCTTCAGAGAGGCCATTGCCTTCCCCATTGGGTAAATCACTTTGGGTAACGTCTCCTGCAACAACCACCTTTGAATCAAAACCCATACGGGTCAAAAACATCTTCATTTGATCCGGCCTGGAATTCTGCGCTTCATCAAGAATAACAAACGCTTCGTTGAGCGTACGCCCGCGCATAAATGCCAAGGGGGCAACTTCAATGATCCCCTGTTCAGCATATTGTTCAACGGTGTCCGCTTCCATCATATCATATAATGCATCATATAAAGGCCTTAAATAAGGAAGGACTTTTTCAACCATATCACCGGGTAAGAAACCCAGGTTTTCTCCCGCCTCAACTGCCGGACGGGTCAAAATAATGCGGCGTACCAGTCCTTTTTTGAGGGCATTGACCGCCATAGCAATAGCTAAATAGGTCTTGCCCGTCCCTGCCGGGCCAATGCAAAAAACCAAATCATGATTTTTTATCGCCTCAATATATTCGATTTGTCCCTTGGTCTTGGGTGTAATTAAACCACCCTTGACGGAAACTTCGATTTTCTCTTTGGCAAGCCTCTTAAAATCAATACTTTTTTCTTTTTCAACAAGCCTTAAGGCATAAATAATGTCTGCTTTTTTGACATCCTTACCTTTTTCGACAAAGGTCATTAAATAGTGAAAGAGCTCTTTGGTTTTATTGACTTGAACGTCCGGTCCAGAAATCTTAATTCCTTCCTGCGAACGGATGATTCTAATGCCGAGCTCTTTTTCAATGATCTTTAAGTTCTGATCGTAACGACCGAATAAAGACTGGAGATCACGATTATTATCAAATTGAAGTTGTTCTTCCATGTATTATTTAGCCACTGGAATAGTAATCTCTGTTCCCGGTCTTAAAAAATTAGGGTTCTTAATCTTTTCTTTATTGGCGTTATAAATCTTAAGCCAGGCGCTGTAAGTACCGTAATACTTCTTGGCGATTTTCTGTAAAGTATCATCTTTTCGAACTGTATAAGTGATCGCCTTTGTTGGCCCCGGAAGAACCTGTTGATTAGTAACCTTGGCCGGAGCAGGGACAGTAGGGGTCTCTTCTATGGGGGGTATCACAATTCTATTATGAACAGTTTCTGCGACAGGTACTGGTGCCGCTTGAGGGGCTGCAGGTATATCTACCGCTGTATTTACCTTAGGAACACTCGCTATTGCCTGTTCGACTTTTTTGACTTCACTTTCTGGAACAGCCTTAGTTATTTCAAGAACATAAACCTTGCGGGTTTTTTCCTGCGGCTCAACATACACAGGTGTCCCCGTTAAATATCCGGCATTACCCGTACCCTTCTCGATCCCAACACGCGGTTTTGTCATCACATACGTTTGAGCATGAAGACCACAACCAGCCCCAAAGGCTAACAATACCATCAAGCTTAAAAATCTTGTCCACATAAGAGTTCTCCTTATTTTTTTACCGTCACAATCCCTAATTCTTTTAATTGTTTTTCATCCACTTCTGAGGGGGCCTCTGTCATCAAACATGTTCCCTTTTGTGTCTTGGGAAACGCAATGCAATCACGGATGGATTCATGGCCGGTAATGATCGTTACGATACGGTCAATACCGTAGGCCACGCCCGCATGGGGCGGGGCACCATATTCAAAAGCGCGCAATAAAAACCCAAAACGTCTTAGAGCTTCCTCTGGAGCAATCCCTATAATGTCAAAAATCTTTTGTTGTAATTCCCTTCGGTGAATACGCACCGAACCGGATCCTATTTCATTGCCATTTAAAACAAGGTCATAGCAACGACCACGAATTTTATCATATTGTCCTGATTCCAACAAAGGCAGATCATCAGGATTAATACCCGTGAAGGGGTGGTGCTCGCTTTCCCAACGTTTTTCTTCCAGATTATACTTCAATAAAGGAAAATCCACAACCCACAAAAATGCAAATTCTTTATTATTCCCCTTATCTTTGCGTATATCGGGTTTATCACCTTTATACTTGGCCATGGCCTCGGCATGGGTCATATGGGGAAACGGTATGGGTAAATCAATATTAAGCACTTCCTTAAAAATTCGTTTATACATACGTTCGGTCAAATCAAAAATAAAGTCCTGGTCAACAAAAGACATTTCCATATCCAACTGGGTAAACTCCGGCTGACGATCCGCCCGCAAATCCTCATCACGGAAACATTTGACTATCTGATAATAACGATCCATACCTGAGACCATTAAAATTTGCTTAAATAATTGCGGAGATTGAGGTAAGGCATAAAAGGTCCCTGGCGTCAAACGCGAAGGTACTAAGAAATCCCGAGCGCCTTCCGGGGTCGATTTAGTCAAGACAGGAGTTTCTATTTCCACAAATTCTTGCGTATTTAAAAAAGACCGGATACTAGCACAAAGCTTGTGACGCAAAAGCAGGGATTCTCGTACTTTGCTGCGACGGATATCTAAATAACGATAAGTCAGACGCACATCTTCAGAAGCCTCCAGAGTACCTTCAATTTCAAATACTGGTACTTTGGCTGTATTTAGGATTTCCAATTCTTTGGCTAGAAGTTCGATGCCGCCGGTGGGCATATCAGGATTGACGTTCTTATCTGGACGAACATTCACTGTCCCTTTGATTTTAACGACAAATTCAGGGCCTAATTTTTGGGCTTCCTGATGGGCCACGGGGCTGACGGATGGAACAAAAACCACTTGGGTCAAACCGTAACGGTCTCTGATATCAATAAAGATCAATTTACCGTGGTCACGACGACGATGCACCCAACCACAGAGTATCACTTCTTGATCCTTATTGGCCTTATTAAGCTCACCACAAGTATGCGTACGCATTATAAACCTTTCTACAAAATTATTTATTCTTTTAGTCTACTTTTTATGACATTTATAATATCTTTAACCAGCACAACCTCTTGTTTGCTCGCCGTCATGTCCTTGAGAGCAACTGTACCATTTCTCATTTCTTCTTCACCTAGAATCAAAGCAAAACTCGCGTTAGCGTTATTAGCCTTATTCATCTGTGATTTAATGGAACCGCCGCTAAACCCCATATCCGCGCTGATATCTTCACGGCGTAATTGTTGTAACAAAATAAAAGCGTCTTGTTGATATTCCTCTTTCATCGCTATGACAAAAGCTTGTATTCTATTTGGAATAATCGTTGAATCATAGCCGCATGCCAACAGAATACGCTCAATGCCCAAGGCAAAACCAATGGCACCATAATCAATTTCTTCATTGCCGCCTAATTCATGCACCAAGCCGCTATAGCGCCCGCCAGCTCCAACGGCATCCTGGCTGCCTAACCCCTCTGCGGTAATTTCGAAAACCGTATGAGTGTAATAATCAAGCCCTCGTACTAAATGAGGAGACACCTCAAAATCAATACCGCTGGCCTTTAAAGTTCCTTGAACAGTTTTAAAATACACACAACTGGATTCAGACATCGGTAAATGTTTAACAATAGATGCTACTACTTTACGACAATGTTCTTTTTTACAATCCAACACACGAAATACATTCCGCTCAAAGCGGTTTTGGCAATCTTCGCATAAATTTTTCTTATGTTTAGCAAATTCACTGCGCAACCATATGGAAATATGCTCTTTGTCTTCTTTAGATCCTAAAGAATTGATTTTTAGTTTTAACCCTTTTACTCCCAACTCGTTGAGTAAATGCATCGCCAAAGCGATCATTTCCACATCCAAATATGGTGAGGCAGAATTGGATCCTATGGCCTCCACCCCGATCTGATGGAACTGGCGTAAACGTCCTTTTTGCGGACGTTCGCCGCGAAACATAGGGCCAATGTAAAAAAATTTAGACAAAATTTCCTTAGCATCAAAATTATTTTCAATATAGGAACGCACCACTGCAGCAGTACCCTCAGGACGTAAAGCATACCCCTCTTCCTTGTCCGTGGCCAATTCCAAAAGTTGTTTATTAACGATATCACTGGTTTGCCCCAAGGAACGTTTGAACAACGTTGTTTCTTCGTAAATAGGCGTGCGGATTTCATGATAGCCGTAAGACTTGCAAATTTTGCGGGCTTTGGACTCTAGATCTTCCCAAAGAGGAGTTTCATCGGGAAGTATATCATTGGTACCACGAGGGGCAGCAAATTTCTTATTCATAAAATTATAGAGGGCAGGCATACAATGCCTGCCCTGCAATGTCTCTAAGGCTCCCAAGGGAGCTTGCTAATCATTTCACTTTATGCTTCATCTCCAAACCGGATTTAAAAACCACCACTTTACGAGGGGGTACAGGAACACTTTGTCCTGTGCGAGGATTGCGTCCAAAACGGGCGCGGCGTTCTTTGATTTTAAAAACACCGAAATTACGAAGTTCAACCTTTTCACCCTTCATCAAAGCATCGATAATGACATCAAATGTCTTTTGGACAATTTTCTTTACATCCACTTGTTTAATACCCGTGGCATCGGTAATTTTTAATACAATGTCTTTCTTAGTCATAAAGTTTCTCCTTACATCTCGGCCAAAAATCGTAAGTATAGTATCAACAAGGACTTAGAGTGTCAATAAAAAATTAATGGTCACTAGACTTAAATTGGGTCTCATAAAGGCGGCGATACAAGTGACAAGTAAAAAGAAGTTCATCATGTTTCCCAAATCCCACAATACGACCAGCTTCCAACACAATAATTTTATCGGCCCTCATAATAGTAGAAAGCCTATGAGCAATGGCAACGACGGTACGTCCTTTCATTAAAGTATCCAGGGCTTCCTGTACAAATTTCTCAGATTCGGAGTCTAATTGAGAGGTTGCTTCATCTAATATCAAAATAGGCGGATTTTTTAAAATAGCACGGGCGATGGTCAAACGCTGTTTCTCACCTCCGGAAAGCCTAAATCCGCGGTCTCCCACCATGGTCTCATAGCCTGAAGGCATTCTCTCAATAAAATGATCGGCAAAAGCCATTTGGGCCGCCTGTTGCACTTGTTCTTTAGTTACATCAAAAGTACCATAGGCAATATTATTGCGCACCGTATCATTAAATAAAATGGCCTCTTGAGTGACAATCCCGACCTGTCCTCTTAAAGATTTAAATGAAACCTCTCTAACATCAATTCCATCAAATGTTACCCGTCCATAGGTCGCATCATAAAACCGTGGGATTAAATTAACTAAAGTAGATTTGCCACTACCCGTGGGACCAACAATGGCCACCAGATCTCCTTTATTAATCGTTAAGTCTAACTCATGCAAAACGACTCCTGAGGCTTTATCATAACTAAAACTCACATTCTCCATATGTATCTTTTTTTGCAATAAAGGAAGCTCTGATGCCGAAGGTTTTTCAACAACGGTAGGTTTAGTATCCAAGACTTCATAAATACGTTCATTGGCTGCTAAAGCTTGCTGGATAATAGCCTGCACATTAGCCATTCTTTTAATAGGACGAATAACCTGTAGAATAGATACGATTGTTAAAGAAAATATACCAAAAGACATATGGCCATCCAAAACACCTTTACCTAAAAATAAAATAGCAACGACCCCACAAATGGCCCCAACTTCTTCAGTAATAGGTCCCAATAAAATCAAATTCTTTAGACCTTTCATGCGTAACTTATAATAATCCTGATTCTGTTGATTAAATCGTTTGATTTCATAACGTTCTGTACCAAAAGCTTTAAGAATACGCACACCGGAAATTGTTTCTAAAAGATGCGAATTAATATCAGCCATTTTTTCCTGTTGGCCCCTAGAAAATTTACGCAATTTCTTACCTATAATACCCATTGGAATGGCAATAAATGGAACCATTACAAAAATAAGCAAAGTACCTCGAAAATTAAAGGTAAAGGCCAAGGCAAGAAAAATAAGAATCAGGACAGGTTGTCTAAAAAGATCTGTGACAGCATAAGAAACAGCGTTTTCAATGACCCCCACATCATTGGTAATACGGGCAATGAGTTCCCCCGTCCTTTTTTTACTGAAGTAATCTAATGAAAGTGTTTGTATACGTTCAAAAAGTCTGGAACGCACGTCACGCATGACACGCTGAGCCACATCATTCATGTAGTAATCCGCTCCAAAACTAACAAATTGCTTAATGGTAAAAAGCGCCAAGAATACCGCTGGAATCGTATAAAACAAAACATGATTGTTTATTGAATTTAAATAATCAGCCAAGTGGACTATAAAATCGGGAACACCCTTAGGCGGAACAATTCTTTGATTGGTAAAAATCCGGTCAATGACCGGCAACATAAGCGTTAACTGTACTCCCTCAAATACCGATGAAAGAAGAATAAAAAAAATGGCCGTGACAAAACGCTTAACATGGCCTTTGATAAATTGTAGAAGCTTAAAATAACTTTTCATCATTAGCGCCAAAGATACCATGGGGTTTGACTTTTGTACAGGGCTTTGTTAGTATCCTTTACATGCAAAAGATAAATTTAGCTCTTGTCGGTTGTGGACATCTGGGGTCCCGCCACTTAAAATCATTCCATACGCTACGCAACAAAGTCAACATTATCGCTATTTGTGACACAGATGATACTAAAGCCAAGGCCTTGGCCAAACAATACAGAATAAACACCGTTAAAGATTATACGCAATTGATAGGAAAAATCGATGCTGTGAGTATCTGTACACCTACCCTCACCCATGCTAAAATCGCACGATTTTTCTTGGAAAACAAAGTCCATACTTTCATTGAAAAGCCTATCAGCTATACCCTAGAAGAAGCGGAAATCCTCATCGATGCAGCAGAAAGAAATCACACTAAACTTCAAGTCGGCCATGTGGAACGTTTTAACAGCGCATTTGTGGCTATTGCACCTTTAGCAGCCAACCCGCTGTTTATTGAATGCCACCGTTTGAATCTTTTTCCTAACCGGTCTCTGGATATCGGTGTAGTCATGGATTTAATGATTCATGACATTGACATTATTTTGGGTTTGGTTCAGTCGACCATCAAAGACATTCAGGCCGTAGGTATCAATGTTTTAACTGATAAAGAAGACATTGCCAATGCACGTATAACCTTTACCAATGGCTGTGTATGCAATGTTACCTCCAGCCGTATTTCACCGGAGGTTACACGTAAAATCCGTATGTTTATCCAAAACGCCTACATTTCTCTCGACTATGCCAAGCAAGAAGCTTTTATTTACACCAAAGATACAAAAGGTATCCACAAAAAATCCTTGCCCATTGAAAAAGAAGAACCTCTCAAAAAAGAGCTTGAACACTTTATCGACTCTATCCGTGAAGATACCAAACCCTTGGTCTCCGGTAAAGAGGCCAAAGAGGCCCTTAAAGTTGCTTTAGAAATCACACACAAAATATGGGAACACAAAAAAAGCATTTTATGATCATCGCTGGTGAAGCTTCGGGCGATATGCGTGCCGCGGAACTGGTCAATGCCATCAAAGCTTTGTCCCCTGAAATTACATTCTCCGGGGTGGGCGGGGACTGTATGGGAAAGTCCGGCGTTGTTCTTTTTGATCATATCACTTCCCTTGCTGTTATCGGCGTAGTGGAAGTCCTCAGGAACTTAAAACGTATCAAAAAAATTTTTGACCATATTCTTACAGAGGTCGATAAACAAAAACCCGATGCCATCATTCTGGTGGATTATCCCGGATTTAATTTACATTTAGCCGCTGCCCTAAAAAAACGTGCTATGAAAGTTGTTTATTATGTCAGCCCTCAGGTTTGGGCCTGGCGGGAAAAGCGCATTGAACACATTAAAAAAGTCGTTGACCGTATGCTTGTGCTTTTTCCTTTTGAAAAAGATCTCTACGCACGTTATGGTATGAACGTGGATTATGTCGGCCACCCTCTGATTGATGAAATCAATACCCAAAGGTCTCCTTCTGATGTCCTAAAGTCCATTGGACTTGAAATTCAAGGGGCTTTAACTATTGGCCTAATGCCTGGTTCGCGCCAAAAAGAGATTGAACGGCATTTACCGATCATGTTGGAAGCTGCAAAAAAATTATACGCAATCGATAACCGTCGACAATTTCTGTTACTCAAAGCTTCCACCATAACAAAAGAAATCCTTGCGGGCTATATCCCCAGATCGCTGCCTGTAAAAATTTATGAAGGCAACCCTCATGACGGCATTAATGCCATGAGCGCAGCTATTGTAGCTTCCGGTACAGCTACTTTAGAAACCGCACTTTTAAATAAGCCAATGGTCATTATTTATAAAACCTCCTGGATGACCTATGCCATCGCCAAAAATGTTATTAAAATTCCCTGTATAGGGTTAGTCAATGTGGTTGCCGGTAGGAAAATTGTTCCTGAATTAATACAAAACAACTGTAATCCGACTAATATTGCCAAGGCTGTCGAATCCATTCTACATGATAAAAATATCACCGAAGAATTAAAGAAAGTTAAAATAACTCTCGGTGAAGGTGGCGCCAGTCATCGTGCCGCAAAAATCATTCTATCCCTTTAACACTTCATTGGCGGCATTAATACAGTCACTAGGACTGACGAATTCAACGAAACGATCTACCCCTTCTTTTTGCCCAATTCTTTGAGCTATAGCAGTTTTTTCAGGGCTTTTTTCAGTATATAAAACGTATTTCACGTCCCGTGTTTTGGCTATATTCTTTAATTTAAGAATCACTATATCTCCAGGTATATCAATCAACCCTAATTTAACCAAAGCCACATCAGGGACTGTATTGGCTATGCGCTCTATACCCTCTACGCCATTCTGAGCAGGATTGACAATATAACCAGCGCTCAAAAAAGCGGCCCCAATTTGATTTAAAATCTCTACATTATTTTCAACAATGCACACCTTTCTTGTTTCTCTAGTTCCCGTTGGTGTTTTCTTTATGCCCATATTGGAACTCTTCTCGATAATGGTAGCCACCTCTTTAAGTAATTCGTCAATTTCAAACGGTTTGGCCATGAACCCATCAATATTAAATTGCCTAAAAAGCTGCTCCATGTTAGCACGCGCGGTTAAAACCAATACAGGATATGGAGGTCTGTCATTGACACAAATTCTTTGATAGAATTCCAATCCTCCCATCTTAGGCATATTCATATCTAAAATAATAAGGTCCGGCTTTACCGTCTTTAGTTTTTCCAAACCTTCAAGACCGTTCCCCGCAATCTCGACCTTGTATTTCTTAATTTGCAAAGTCATTTTGACCAATTCTTGTAAATCCACTTCATCATCTATAAATAATATTGTTTTCTGGTCGCTCATATTTTCGTCTCCCTTCTTTCTTGAATAGGTAAGATAAAACTAAAAATAGTCCCTTCGCCTTCTTTAGACTCAACCCAAATTTTTCCGCCATGCCGTTCAATGATCTGCCGGCAAATGGCCAACCCTAACCCTGTTCCTCCTTCTTCATTTTTTTCCGCAGATTCAATTTGTTGAAATTTCTCAAACACTCTGGACATACCTGATGCTGCAATCCCTCTTCCCGTGTCTTTTACAGAAACGAGGATATGATTACCCTCTGTTTTATTAACAGTCGCTATCGTAATGCCACCCTTTTTAGTAAATTTGATGGCATTATTCAAAAGATTGTTCATAACTTGTGTGATACGGTCAGTGTCGATAGGAACCGGTGGTAAATTCTCATCTAATTCAAATTTTAAATATAACCCCCTGCTTGTAGCGACGTCTTTCTGAGATTCAACGGTCTCTTTAATGACATTATTAATGTTATTGACCATGAAATTCATTTGTAATTTACCTGATTCCATTTTTGTAAGATCTAAAATATCATCTATCAATCGTTTGAGACGATCTACGTTCTTTTTGGCCCGCCCCAATACCTCCGATTGTTCTGGAGTAATTTCCCCCACCATTTTTCTAACGACCAGATCAATGGCCGTCTTGATAGAGGCTAAAGGAGTACGCAATTCATGGGACACAGTGGAAGTAAATTCTTTTTGCACCTCATACATGGCCTTGAGTTTCTTGTTACTCAGTTCTAACTCTTCTTCTTTGGTTTTGGCTCTAAGTAACAAATCATAATGTTCAATGCATTGGCGGATAGTGGACAGTAACTCCGTCGTTTTCCATGGTTTACTGATAAACCTATAAACTTCGCCCACATTGATTGCCTCTTCTGCAGCGGAGAAATCCGTATAACCGGTAAAAAGGATTTTGACCGTATCCGGATACTGTTCTTTGACTTCCCGTAAGAAATGAATGCCAGAAATATCCGGCATACGATAATCACTGACGACGACTTTTATTTTGTATTTTGTCAGCGCGGCCCGGGCTTCTGCCACTTTCGTCGTGGCAAAAACATCATAAGGCTCCCTTATGAATAACCGTTGAATCCCATCAATGATACTTTCTTCATCATCTAAAAAAAGGACTTGTATTTCTTTAGACATAAATTATCCCTTCTATCTTCAGAAGACATTTTTTAAATTGATTTTGTTCCCACATACAATGCGTTAATAATGTCCCTTCTGCCGATGACCCCCACAATTTCTTTCTTTGATACTACCATGACCGGCAAGGTATGGATGTTTCTTTCACACATAATTTTCATAATTTCATATAAGCTCGTCTCTTCCGTGATGGTCACGACATCCTTGGTCATCAATGCATTGACCTTCATATCAAAGTGGTTTTGTAAATTTGTTTGGCCATTCATACTCACAATAATATTCTTCATTAAATTAAAAAGATCTGTCGCCGTTACAATCCCATAAATTTCCCCGTTTTTATCCATAACCGGCACGCCGCTTATTTTAAAACGCATCATCAAGTGGGCCAAATTCGTTATGGTCTCATTTTCCTTAATGGTAATGGCAAAACGGGACATAAGATCTTTCGCTTTTATTTTTTTTAACCCCTCTTCAAGCCTCTTGACTTCCATTACATGCCTCCTCTTGGGATAGGTAGAGAAACCGTAAACGTGGCCCCTTCCCCTTCTTTAGACTGAACCCTTATCTCTCCGTCATGTTTCTTAATAATTTCATGGCTAACACTTAAACCCAACCCTGTCCCTTTACCGACAGGTTTGGTAGTAAAAAACGGGTCAAATATTTTATTTAAATTCTCCTCTTTAATCCCTTTACCCGTATCTCGGATATCAATACATACATTCTTATCTTTCACATAGGTTTTTATCTCAACAATCCCTTTCTCATCTATGGCTTGCACGGCATTGACTAATAAATTAATAAAAACCTGCCCCAACCTTTGAGGGTTACCATATACAAAAGGAGTGTCTCCATAATTCTTCTTCAAATCAGCCTTATACTTAAGTTCGTTATAAACAATACTGAGCACACTATCAATGACCTCTTCTACTTTCATCAGATCCATAGTGTCACTGTCTTCACGTGCAAATGTACGCAAATCGGCAACAATCTTACGAACCCTTTCAATTCCCCCTTGCGTCTGTCTCAATAAATTGCCCACGTCACTAATGATAAAATCCAAATTAATCTCTTGTTCAAACCGGATCATTTCCTTTAATATGGCTTTACTTTTTCCCATATTATTTTCTTCAAGACTGTCCTGTAAAACTTCAACCATCTTAAGGATTTTTGTAAAATCATTGGTATACTGTTCTAACATTTCCATGTTATTACTGATAAATCCTATCGGATTATTGATCTCATGCGCCACGCCGGCAGCCAATTGACCAATGGAAGCCAGTTTTTCCGATTGTAATAGCTGCATTTGGGCTTCCTTAAGTTCTTTGTGTGCCTCCTGTATCTCTTTATAGGCTTTGCGTAATGATCCTTCTATGATAATTCTTTTATTAATTTCCTCGCGCAACTGGTCTTCTGACACAGTTATCCTCTGCAAATCTTCAGCCATCTGATTAAAGCTATCAACTAAAATACCCATTTCTCCGGGAGCCTGTATATCGGCCCTTACTGAAAGATCCCCTCTTGCTAAACGATCAATATAAGCAGCAAGACTAATCAATGGCTTGGAAAAATAACTTGAGACAGCATAAGCAATAAACCCTATAGGAACAATGCTTAATAAAACCCAAAAAATGGAGTACTTGAAAGCTTCTGCCATCTGAGCATGAAATATATGTGTAGAAGCGCTAAATTTTATTCTTAAAAAAGGCAGATTGCCTATTAGGATTGTTTTTGAGGCTGAATAAAAATTAGGATAATGACCTTCCTGTTCCGGGGCTGCTAAAATCACTCTGCCATCAGAAGTTGATACACGCACCACATGTTCATTAAAAAAAACATGCTCATTTAAACGACGAAAATAATCTGTCAAATCATAGTGAAAAATATCCGCTCCCACAAATCCCCCTACGTCTGGGTCTCTGTCTGAAATCCCAACCAAAAAAGTAAATTTATCTTTATATTTAAAAGGCCCTTCAAATAATATCGTTCCTGGCTGTATGGATTTTAATCTTTTAAACAATGAATATACTCGGTTATAAAATACATTGTTAGGGAAATGATCCTGTGAAGTGTAATTCCTTAACCTTTTATTTCCCGAAGTTATAATCCTCTCTTGACCTTGTGCATCGATAAACCTTGCCGATAAGCATTTTCCTTCGGACCTATTGGTAAAATATAAAAATAAATCTTCAACGGGAGGCCTTGCGAAAACAGCATCTTCCTTCTCTGCCCTGATAAAATTATCCATAACAGAAGAGTGCTCTATAAAATTCAGATCTTCCTTAATCAAAGACGAGTAAGCCATATCAAAATAACTGGTCACTTCTTTTAGCTGATTGGAAAACTGAGAATCTAATTCTTGTTTTACTATTGTTTCCTCACGCGCATAATAGATGAAACCAAAAATAATAAAAGTAAGTAGCCCCAACCCGACATAGGAAATAAAAATCCTCTGAAAAATTGATAACCCTCTTTTCCTATTAGAGTTCCGCATTTTTATGCCTTTTATTTTGTGGATATTTCTCTAAACTTAGAATTTTATCTACGTATTCCTCAATAAAATTTTTGTCCGACAAATTGATCCTCAACATCTGTGCCCTTTCACGGTTAACCATGACAGCTCCTCTGGTAGGCACCATAACAGGGATATCAGCAGGTTTTTTCTTCTCATGAAGGATAATATGGGCCATCCTTACAGCCTCATAGGCCTGTTTAAAACCAGAATCATCAACAGTAAAAAGGAACCCTTCCTCAACAAATTGTTTTTCAGTCGTACACTCGGGTTTTTTGATGTTTTTTAAATACCATGCTGCTACCTGCAAGGGATCTGCAGGATCACCTTTTTTATCTTTGAGAGTATTATGATTGACTACAAAGAACGCATCAACCTTATCTTGAAGTCTTAAGGCTGCCGCTTGCCATTCGGTAAGTGAATTGGTCGTCACTGTTTCAATAAGACGTAAAGGAATCTTGCCTTCATTATAAACTTTTATAATCCCCTTGGACTTGGCCTTACCTGTTTCAGAACCATCCGAAAGTATGGCGAAAGTTTTTAAATTAGGAACCAATTTCATAAAATATCGTATGGTTTCTGCGGGGTACCCTGTTTGATAAACACCTGTCACATTGTGGCCAGGATGGTCCAAGGAATCAATCAAGCCATACTTTAAAGGGATACCATCTATTCCCCAAAAAACAACGGGTATATCTGAATCAATATATTGGGTGCCTATATAATTTGACGCGTTATCATCACCAAGGATGATTAAATCCGGTTTAAACTGATCAATTTCTTTCAAAATGCGAATAGCTGATTGTTCCTGCTGTTGTTTAGAACTCTTTCGTTTACTGTCCATCCATTCTTTTTTAAGAACTGTTTTGTCTGTTTCCACAAAATCATTCTTTGTGTATTCTTCCGTTTGTTCTTTATTATCTAAGAATTTAAAATCAAGCATTGCCGCACAGAGACCCTTATTGAGGTCCTGTTCCCACAAATATTCCCTATGATAGCTGCTGACCACAAATATTCTTAATTTCTTCTGTTGAGCATAATCGGTAGAAACCAAACCAAGAATCATCAGCACAACAAAAATGATCCGGTATAATTTCATTCATTCTTTCTTAACTTGCCGTTAAAGGCCCTTGTGGGACCGACAGGCTATCGGTTATCTTAAAAGATTTTCAATCTTTTCTTTTAAGGAGCGATTACTAAATGGCTTTGCCAAATAATCATTGGCTCCCGATGTTTCCACCTGTTGAATTTCATTTTGATCAATAGTCCCCGAAACTAAAAGAATTTTAATACTCTTATTCTCGAGTTTACTTCGAATATGGGAACATACTTCATAGCCATTGAGTCCAGGCATCTTGATGTCCAAAATGATTAAATCGGGTTTAAAATCCGCCAACTTCTGCCCTCCTTCGAAACCATCGTAGGCTACTTCCAAATCATATATTTTTTCTCTTCTAAGAAAACGCTGAATGGCATCAACAATGCCCCTGTCATCATCAACTATCAATATCCGTTTTCTACCGCCGCTATCTTCACTGATTAACTCCGAAGGGACGGGCATATTATATCTTCGAAGAAAATTTAGAAATTCTGCTGCCTCAATCCTGCTATGGTTACCTGGAGTACGGTAGGCTTTTAATTTATCTTCATTAATCCACTGGACCACTGTCCGCGGAGTCACATGACAATGTTCGGCAATTTCATATGTTGTAAAAACCTTTTTACTCATAGTTTTACCTCATACTTTAACTAAAGTCTTCCTTACCAATTTCAATAAATCATCAATCTCGTAAGGTTTACCTAAAGTTTTATAAACAACTCCCTCTATATTGATTCCGGACTTTTCCAAATCCTCTTCTTCACTTGAGATCAGGCCTGTTAAAAATATGACCGGAATATTCTTTAAATCAGGATCTTTCTTGAGTCTCTTGACTGCTTCCGCACCGCTGACTCCAGGCATCATAATGTCCATTAAAATCAAATCCGGTCTTCGTACTTTTATTTCTTCTATGATTTTCTCAGCGGAATGTAAAACAGAGGCCTGGTATCCTTGTTTAATGAGAGTGGTTTTGGTTAAATTAGCTAGATCTTGATCGTCATCAATAAGCAGTATTTTCGACATAATCCCTCTCTTACGGTTAATTATGGATATCTTATATCTCCCTTTTCTCCTGTTTCTCTCTATTGAAAATATACCCGGCAATTTAGACCCTGTCAAGTTGACAGACATAAATCTTAGAAAACGCTTCCTACCATTAAATTGATACATTCAATAAAGGGAAATTAAGCGCTTACGTTAAATCCATCAGTGAACGTTGAGGCAGCAATACTAAAATCTAATAAGCTTTATTTTAATTTTAGCATCATGGATTTCGATAAGACCATAGGAAGGGAATTGGGCTTTAATTACATCGTTAGGACTACCGGGGTTAAAGTAAATCACTCCACCAATCTCCTTTTTCAAAGTCTGGTGAGAATGACCAAAAACAACAATATCGACGGAAACATCTTTAAACTGTTCTTGCGCGTTAGTTAAAGCATCTTTGGCAGGGCCATGGCCATGATAGACCCCTATTCGAACACCTTCACATTCAAAATATTCTTTTAAAGGAAGTCTTTTTTTAAGCGTTTCATCACACATATTACCCTGAACCGCCTTGACCTCTTTTATCTTCTTTAAAACTTGAAGGGTACCTCCATCACAGATATCTCCGGCATGAACGATCAAATCCACTTCCGATAGAGCCTTTGTAAGTTTTTGAGGTAAAGGTAAAGAATGAGTGTCGGAGATAACGGCGATTTTCATCTAGTCAGATAGGGTTCATCATATAAATACATGAGGGTATTGACTTCTCCCTCATTCCAAATCCACCACTTTTCCTGCAAAGCCCGCACCTTGGCGCTCTCATCAAGGCCGCTCAAAGAAACTAAAATACAACGTCCCGGCCGGGGGGAGAATTTCTTAATTTCTTCTATCAAGCTGCTTAAATCATGCTCGAGTACCGGATCCTTCTTAAGCACTACCAACCATTGCCCTTCCGAACAACTCGCTAAAAGCGCGTCCAAGAAGTTCCCCGCGCCCAATCGCAATTTTAATGGAGTAATATCTTTAAAGGAGGACAATTTATATCTGCGCCCGCCAAGTTCAAACGCTTCTTCATCAAATTTATGCAACAGGTCCATCATCCTTAAAGATAAATCCTTACGGGCGACCATCTGGAATTCATTGACACATTTATTGATTTCTTCCTTAAAACTTTTCCGGCTTTTACCCGCTTCAAAATCAATTGCCTTCATACGCCGCTGATAGACATATTTAATCCAATATTTAAAAAGCTTGTCCTTGACATGATAATAGTTGCCATTCCTCTCAACGATATCAGCTTCCTGCAAGCTATTCATTCGCTGGGTAACCACCGAAGGCTTAAGGTTTAAATACAATGCCGCATCTGCGATGCGATGCTTACCTTCAGCAATAGTCACCAGCAAGGGGCTCAAGCTGCTAGTGGTTTTACCCCGACGTAAATCGCTTATAATGAGTTCGAAATGACGGCTAATAACCCCCCAAGGGTTAAAAACCAGATTTTCAATGGCCTGGGTCACGATAGGCGCATAAATTTCCGCCTGGCGGTGCATGGACGTTAAACAGATCAACTCCTGACAGAGCATGTTAATATATAAAGGATATCCTCCGGTAAAATCCGCCAAAAAATTCTTTAAATGTAAACCTATTTTGATGCCTTCCAAATTATGATCAATGAGACCCTGGCTTGTGGCCAAATCAAAAGGCGCGACATTAATGATTTCAAAGTTACCAAAGAGCAAGGAAAGCTTCTCTGAAAGAATGGTTTCGGCATGATCTTGATGAGAACTGGTTGTGATATACAAACATTTTTTCTGGGTCATGATACGCTTGCCCAATTCCACAAATACATCCGCAACAGGAAAATTCTCCAAATTCTGGAACTCATCTAAAATAAGCACAAAAGATTTCTTTGCCTCCTGGCAAAACACTTCCGGTAAGTTTAACAGCGTCGTATAAGCTTCATTATTCTTTCCTTCTTTCAACAAAGTCTGGATAGTTTCTACGACCGTCGTGGTAGTGGGTATCAGGAAGCGGCAGGACTCGCAAAGAAGTTTCAAATCTTCCTGCAAAGACAAATTTTGGTTCTTAAGAAAATAATATAAAATTC
>JAJXTI010000012.1 GCA_021783915.1 bacterium | reverse complement strand
TTTAAAAGAAACAGGGTGGATTCCCTTGATGACACTTAAAAAAGATTTCCCCTTATAAGGAGAACCTTTAATCTTTTTTAGCACATTAATGAGGTGTTCTGAAGGAGAGGCTAAAACAATCAAATCACCAAACGAAACGGCATGATGGATGTCCGAGGTTAATTGAACAGAGGACGGGATATTGTATCCCGGCAAAAATTTCTTGTTTTCCCTACTTTCCTTGACTTGGGCCACGTAGTCTGCAAAAGCCCCCCAAAGGACAACAGAATATTTTTTTTTGGCCAGATGAATGGCCAGCGTTGTCCCCCAACCGCCGTCACCGATAATAGTTATTGTTTTAATATTTTTCATGGATGGACCATTACTTTAAATAAAGAAAAAACCTCATTTTCATACATTTTCTTAAAAACGGGGTTATCTTTACGAGGTTCATAATACTTCATAAAAACAATATAATCTACCTTATATTTAAGGATAGCAGTCAACACAGGATTATCTACAGGTTTATTGGTCATGATTACAAAACCCTTCATATCATCCATACGCTTTTTCCATTCTACCGCCGCTGCATAATCAAAACCAATGATCCCGCAATCGCGGTTACACACAACGATTTTGCGTTCACTCCGGATGCGAAAACCACCTACATCCTCATTAATGGGGGCTAAAATACAGGCATCTTTAGGCGTATGATCGCGCACATAGCGCTGCATATCTTCCCAATTCCTCTGTAATTGCCAGAACCCCTGTCCGTGATGTTTCATTTGAAGGAATTCGTAATGGAACTTACACCATGAAATAAATGCCCATAAAAGCGGGATGATGATTAACGCCTTTCTTAAATGGGGTTCCAGCTTGGGCCAACGTTTGAGACTTAAAATAATAAAAATAACACCCATGGCTATAATGACATAAATGTTGTTCTTAAATTTCGGAATAAAAAACAACCAATTATCAAACCCTATCAAAAGGAACATTAAAGCAGCCAAGAAAGCCTGCCAGGCCTTGGTCTCTTTAACAGAGGTCACTGCCCAAAAAGTTGTATAGGCCATTAAAAATAACCGGATAAATTGTTCATTGCGTATAAGGTTTAAATCCAAGACAAAACGGCTGGGAATGACATAGGTAAATATGCAAGAAAATATTATAAGTGCCGTTGCCGTGGACACCACCACCTGCGTTTTTCTGTCTTTTCTAAAAGCTGGGAAAACAATCAGAAGAAAAATATATAGACCCGTCAAAAAAATATAAGGCTCCAAACATTCAATCATAAAGGGCTTGTTGTTTAACGCCTCTTTTAAAGGTACACCGGAAAATAAAAAATTTTGTGGGCAAGACGCGAAGTATAGCGGCAGCCATTCACTGATCGGAATAGGAGGCCCTGTTAATTTGTCGTGTATGGATCTGGGGATCTGCCATAAAAGAAAAGGCAGAGAGCCAGCCGTAAAAATCAGCCCTGTTTTTAATACCATCGACCAACGCTTGGGGTGGAACAAAAACAAAAAAACCAACATAAAAATCATGGGGAACAAATTATAGATCCCGTGGATATTGGCCGCCAGGCCGAATATCAAAGCGGCCAACATAAAACGATCTTTATAAAAAAGATAGATACCGGCAAACATGAAACACTCACCCGCAATTTGGTGCGAGAAAGTCCGGTAAAGGAATTCTTCCGTGCGACCCAACAATATAAACATAAAAATCGCGCAGGCAGCGGTGAATTTGTCCTTCGAAAGTAATTTCCAGAGTTTATAAAGCGAAAGAAATATAAAATAACGGGCAATCAAAAATAACGTAAGATATGCCGTTGGTACCTGCGAGGTGGTGATGAACCTGGCCAGGACAGGGTAAAGGTAGGAAGTAAAATTCTTGGCCAAACTTTCGACGTAATAGTCACCTTTATATAAAGTGGGATCGATGAGGTGCTTCAGCAATGGCACTTCTAAATGCTGGTCATCCCATCCGAAAATATAACTATTAGTGCAAAGGTAGACGGCTAAAAAAACAGCGGCGGCAAAAAAATCGCTAGAACAGAAACTCTTGAAACGTTCCTTAAAAGATACCGTCATAATTTAACGCCAAATAAAAATTTCCCGCCAAAATTCAAACATATAGGCCGCCCCCCATTTGAGCACCTGTAGTTTTCGCTCCCCCCCTTCACGGGCAGGTTCATCACCGGGAATTTCGATAACTTTAAGATGACGCTTAGCTGCGCGGACAGAAAGCAGGGGCTCCCAACTAATTTTAGTTTTAAACAGGTTCTCTTCAAAACTATAGCTGGAATCCTTATCCAAATCTAAGTCATATATGAGTTTTTTATGGTACGCCCGATAAATGACCATTGCGTCCGTATATTTGGCCCCATGCAAAAAATTGATAGTATTGGTAAAAAGCCAGTTGCCAAAACCAGTGATGGCATCATCATCAAGGCTTCTAGCTCCCGGCGCATAACGTGAAACTATGACCATGTCATAGCCTTCTTTCATTTTTTCGATACAGGCAGGAATCAATTCAGGGATAGAATTACCATCGGGGCTAAAGGTCAAAATCACGTCCCCTTTAACCGATGGCAACGCATCCATGTAGGCCCCGCGAATGCCCGGAGTTTCTTGGATGACAACATCATAACCCATCTGACGGGCGATATCAGCCGTGCCATCTTGGGATTTGCCATCAACAACTAAAATCTGGTCTACCCATTCTTTCTTGACCTTAGGCATCACGGTACGCATGCCATGGGCTTCATTGAGGGTCGGGATAAGCAAAGTCACTTTCATAATTGGAATTTATTATAACGATATTTAAATTAGTTGATAGGTCTTTATTGAAAAATTAAAAGCGGGAGAACGGAATCGAACCGTCGCTACTAGCTTGGAAGGCTAGAGTTCTACCACTGAACTACTCCCGCATAAATGGGCAGTGAAGGATTCGAACCTCCGAAGCGCAAGCGCAGCAGATTTACAGTCTGCTCCCGTTGACCACTTGGGTAACTGCCCCGAATACAAGCTGGCTAGAGGCTTCGAACCCCCGACCTGCTGATTACAAATCAGCTGCTCTACCAACTGAGCTAAGCCAGCAAATTGTTGTAACTTACTGGAATTTATGCTACTTACAATATCGTTAAATTCTGCTTCTACGTCTAACTTACCGTTGGTGTCCGTATTGGTGTCTATCCGCTTGTTTAAAGTCTCTACAGCCTATTTCTTAAAGTTGGGCGACAAGTACGAATAACGGACTGTCATCGTCAAAAATTTCTGCCCCAAAAGTTCCCTGACAGTATTTAAATCTACCCCGTTCATAACTAAATGCGAAGCGAACGTATGACGCAAATCATGAAATCGGAAATCTTTTATACCCGATTTCCTAAGTGCGGTCAAGAAACTTTTCTTAATATCGCCGATAAAGGAGCCATCTTTTTTATAAAATACATAGGTGCTGTGCGGGTGTCGAGGCTGTCTGACCAGAGTGGCTTTCACACTTTCATTGATGGGCACTTCCCTGGTTTCCCATTCTTTGTTTTATATAGATAAACCGTGTTCCTGGGAAGGTCTATATCGCTCCATTTGAGATTAAGTATCTCCCCCACGCCTCATCCCTGTATTTATAGCAATGATGACAATAGGCTTTAATTGGCCAGTACAGCAATCAAGCAGTTTGTGGATTTTCGGTCGAGAAACCTTAGCCTTTGATTGTTTTCTTTGAACAGCTTTACGGCCTTAACGGGATTCATTCCCGTAAACTTCCCCCAGGCGATTGCTTTATTAAAAATACTTTTGAGGCACGTAAGTTGTCTATTAACAGTGGCGGGTAAAACCTCCTGCATCCTTTTCGCTTTAAACTTGGCAACCAGATGGGAAGAAATTTCATCCAAAGTCTTTTTGCCAAAATACTCTTTAAGGGCTTTAATGTTATGTTTATCAAAGGTATTCCATGACCGATTGTTGACTTTGGAATGGGATTCAAAATACTCATCGGCGAATACACTAAAATTGACTTTGAGTTCCTTTTTTATATCTAAAAATCTATTCTCGGCTATTTCCAGCTTCCGTTTATTCAAGGCTTGTTCGGCCAAGCCCCTGTTGGAGCCGACCTGTTCCCTTATTCTGCGGCCATTGACATAGTATTCAATGTAGTAATTCCTTACATCAGAGGTCAAGGGTATTGGGGAGGCACATCTTTGACAGGCTATCTCCTTATTTTCTCGTCTTTTTTACAAATGTTGTGCCCCGCTCGACACTGGGGGCAATATACCCGATTAACAGGATTAGGCTCTAAAATTTTGACGCCGTTGTCGGTTATAAAAATTAGTCATCCAGCTTTCAATCATTAATCTTCCGCCGGAATGCCCTGTTACATCTGCAGCCATTCATTTAACCTGTTTATGAAGCGGTGGAATCTTGATTTGCTTGAAACTTAGCCAGTATCCGCTGATGACCAAATAGGCCCAAATAAACATCGATCCCATCAACGCGCCCAACAAGCCCAAGTGAGAAATAAAGATATAGCTCAATACAATATAACTTATCAACCCCATGATCATAAAATTCATAGACTGCCGGAGGCCTTTCATAGATATATGGCCATTGATCAAGCTGGCCGGAATGATGAATAGTATTTTTAGAGTGCCTACGGCAACAAAATATTTTAATAAATAAAGCCAAGAGTCGTATTTGCCATGGTACATGGCATCGATCAAAATAGGACCTATTGCCAGAATGATCAAAGAAAATAAAGCGGCCAACAGAAAAAAGAAAACAAAATCTTGTTTGATAAAATCCAGACGTTTACCCTGGGAATAAACCGGAATGAGCAGATAGCAAAAGGCTGCTGTGATGAAATCATATATTTTAATGATGCTTGAAATAGCGACATACCCTCCAAATTGCGGATACCCAAGGATTTTAACGATCAAAAAACGGTCGACAAACGTCATAAAAAAAAATAATAAACCTATAAAAAAAATGAACCTCCCGCTATCTTTAAAAAAAACGCTAATGTCTTTTTTACCATTCACATACCTACCGACAGTCCTGAGTCCGACACACACAGGCAATCCCAAACAAAAAGAATAAAACAAAAAAAACATACTGAGGCTTTTAAAATGGCAAACCATAAAATAAACGAAACTAAGAATCAGAACGAAAAACGACGAGATCTTAAAGATGATGATCGAACTCAAAAACTTCTGCTTAGCCCTCAAAAATGAAGATATCATTTCCGTCAGAATGAGCAAAATGATCCCGGCAAAGATACAAAAACCCACTTGCCACAAATCGTAAATCCAACTCGCCAAGAAGACGAAAACGGCAGTGGCAAGGCTTGAAAACTTGATAGTTTGCCTGATGAACCTCCTCCAGTTATACTCTGTGCCCCCGGATCCGGATAAAGCACGGATTAAGACGATTTGACGGCCATATATAAAAACAGAACCGCCAAAGACAATCAAACTAAATATAAAATTGACTCGCCCGAAAATATCTTCCGACAAGGACCTTCCTAAAATCATACTCAGCAAAAGGTCGCTCAGAGAGGCTATCAAAGAAACGACGCCAATCAACAATATGTTTTTGAAGAAAGAGTCTGATTGACTCGCGGCATTCCATAGATTCTCCCTCCAGGTGTTTTTAGCCTTACGGTAAACGTCTTGTAATACCGCAAGAAAAGGTGATGGACAATACTTAAAAAGGAACTTTATGAAAATATTCATCAAGCTTTTGTCTTTGAACTTAAAGTCACTCCATGGCGTTGAAGCAAGGTATCGAAAGTATAAATCTTTCACCGGATCCTGGTTGGCGTATTGCCATGGTTTATATTCCGATAAGAAATGGATGATTGCAGGAATGCCATTCCATTCCCGGCTCCAGGCAGGAGCGCTGACAGGGTGGCTCTCCCCAACGACACATTTGTAACTCGGCCTGTTCCAACGTTGGTCAAGCTCAAGCCACCTCCCATGCAGAACCAAATTCATAGGATCCTGGTCACCCCATCTAAAACTAATTTGACGACAGTGATTGTGAATATAGTTTCTGATCTTTTCGCCTAGCTTTTCACGGCGCCATATTTCCGCATTTATCACCAAAACACCGGCGTTGAAATAACCTTCCGCAGGAGGTATCCCCAATACTTCAAGACGGTCCTGGCGATGGTCCTTAACAGCGGCCAACGCATAAGACCCGATATCGACGGACCACAATTTTTGGATGTCATCTAAAATAACAAGGTCGCTGTCGAGATAAATGATTTTTTCTACATCCGCCGGCAATAATTCTGCTATCGATAATTTATAGTAGGTCGTGGCACTTTGCGGCTGGGTGAGAGGAAAAGAAACGTACAAATTTTTGTCGATGTCTAAAAAACTCATTTCCATGCTGGAAGGCTCAACCAGTGACATCAATTTCTTTTTATTGCCGACCCCAATGCCTACATCCACGATAAAAATCCTGAGAAAATCCCCTTGGGCATGGTTCTTGATCATCGAACAAAGGGTCACCCCCAGGTGCTGGGCAAATCCGTCATCGGTGATAGCGGCAATACAAACAGCTTTCTTCTCAATTCCGTCCATATATTCTTTTCTTGATGTTTAATTGCAAATTTTCCCATCTGCGCCGTCCCCATCGCAAAATGAGCGTCTTTCGTATGTTCCTGATCTGCCAAGACATGTTCCAATGATGGATGCAATAGGTTTGAGGGGTCAGCTTTTGGGAAGAAAATTTCTCTCCCCAAGTATGGGGGTAAAAAACCCTCTTGGGATAGATAACCGCATTGTCTAATAAAATGGGGGCATCCGTATAGCTACGCAAACCGTGTTCCGACAATGCCTCGGTTAAAAATCCTGGACCAGTCAAGTTGGGCGCGAAAATGTCCCTGTTTTCATAAAATTTTTCTAATGCCCTGGATACCACCGGATGCCCGGCTTCCGCACCCATGACCGCATTGCAAACGCATTCTTTGTCAAAAAAATTTTCTTGAAAACCGGCAAAAAAGCCGTCCTTGAGAAAACAATCGAAAGGTTTCAAAACTTCTACATCGGTATCGAAATAAATACCTCCCTCCGTGGATAAGGCATAGAGACGCACACAGTCCGCCGCGGCACTCCAGTTCCTTAACTCTAAAGCTTTTGACACAAATGGTATATGTAGGGGGGCGTTTTTCTCATTCCAGCATTTAATGGCAAAATAGGGATGCGCCCGCCGCCAGCTTTCCATGCATCTACACATTAAATCAGACATAACGCTTCTGCCAAACCAACAATAATGGATCATTTTGGGAATCATCCTCAATCAACCTCAGGTTTAAGATGGTTCAATCTTAAAGCATAAAATGGAAGCATCAAATTTCCGAAACAAAATACAAGGAATAATAAAAGATGTCCAGGGTATGTAATGATGGATTCCATGGCCTCTTTGGAACCGGAACGGGAATTTAAGTATCCGGAAAGTAAAAGAAATGAAAAAAGAAAAGCGATAAAGAATTCACCAGGCAGTCCAATAAGGAAAATCCTACGCGCGATGATCGAGATAGCCATTGCCATCAATAATACGGTACCGTAATTGACATAGGGGAAAACTTGATTTTTCAAATTAACGTAAGCCCTGGAATAGCCAAATCGAAAAGCCTGTATGATGGCACCTCTAAATGTTGTTCGATGATAATGGATGACTTTAGCCGAATTATAATAATAAATGCGGTAGCCTTGGCGCCTAGCTTTAAGGCATAAATCGACCTCATCGCCTGCGTATTTCAATGACTCATCGAATTTGTTCTTTAATAAAAATTCCCTTCTGAAACACATATTACAACCCAAGATCTCACGTACATATCGATCTTTGCGGGCGATAAAATTTGCGCCCTTATTAACAAGTTCCCAATATGTTTTGGAAACAGGGTCATCTATGCGCCCGCCTACGACAGCCAGCTGACTGCTAATCGTAAATGGCTTAATTAATTCTTTCAGCCAGTCCTCATTGACGATACAATCGGAATCGGTAAAGGCGACCCATTTCCCCCTGCTTAGATCAATGCCTTTATTACGAGAATAGGTAAGGCCACGGTTAGTTTGATTTGAATGTACCAGAATTTGTGAATCGAATTCTTTAAGAACTTCCCTTGTGCCGTCCGTGGATCCGTCATCAACAACAATGACTTCGTAGTCCCCTTTGAAATCTTGGCGTAAGACTGATTCAAGGCATTGCCGGATGAAATCTTTTCTGTTATAAACAGGAATAACCACTGAAATAAGCACGATTTCTCCTTAAGATTTTAATAATAGTAGAATTTGCCGGTAAATGGATATAGTAACACCCCTAAGCTGATTTTAAACCACTGCCGGAAGCGCTGGCCGGGCCAAAGGCCGTAGGGCAAGAAACGCAGGGCGTTTCCATAGGCCAATATCCAGACCGGTATAGAATAATGCCCCCGCAGCTGGGAAATGGTCTGGCCGATGGCCAAAGGTTTGCGCATGGAATCAAAATACAGCGGCGGATGAAAATAATTGAGTTCTTCGGCCTGGATAATTTTCCATTCCTTCACCATCAACCGGATGCTTAATTCCGTGTCTTCATAAGTCTGTAGTCCCTTGAGGAAGCCCCCCATGTCTTCTAGGGTCTTTCGACGATAAAATGAGCACCTGTTGGTGAAAGAAAATTTATCAAGAAAATCATAATGAGCACTAACGACACCGTATAAAGAATTGGCCTGAGGTATCAAGACATCACAATGAGATTCATTAAAAAAGCCTAAAGCGGATTGTAAAAAATCTTCCTGAAATATCCTTGTATCATCATCAAGAAAAAGTAAAAATTCTCCTTTTGACAAAAAAACGGATGTATTCCTCAGATCGGATAAAAGCCGCACAGGTTTAGTGGTCTGATAAAGTTGAATATCCAAATAGGGCCTGTAGCTCTCAATTAACTTACCTATTCCGTCCCCTTGCTGGTCAAAGACAATGATTGTTTCAAAATGATCTTTAGATAAATTCTGACGGCTTAAATCTGATAATAGGTCCTCCAAAAGTGAAATTTTATTTGAAATAATCAGACACGAAAGCGTCCCTGGCTGAGGGGACACTTTACGTTCTTTTAAATCTCCCCTGAGGTTAAAGGGGGCTATTTGGTAAAGTGCCCTTAAAACCTTATATTGTATTTTATCGCAATTAAAGATCTTCATTCAAACCAAGGATTTCTTTATCTATTCTTAAACATTGGACGTCAGGTAAAAGAAGCTTTGCCTTGTGCATCACATCACCCATGACCAAATAATCTCCTAGTCCATCTGTCATCGTATAAACCAAAACCACTGGTTGCTGAACTCCAACATTATCAATGCTCATTGCCTTAGTCCTTGAGAGTTCTCGATAGCCTCAATTATAGACAATACGTTTAATTCTCTCACACACTGGTATCTACCGCCACAAATGGGAATTGTGTAACCAAAGCGTGTACAAGGAGAGCATAAGACATTCTCAGTTACAATCTTATGCTTATTGCCCTGAGGGCCCCATTTAATTAAATTTCCTGGACCAAAAATGGCAACAACAGAAGTCCCAACAGCGCACGCTAGATGCATTAAACCAGAATCAGGGCCAATAAATTTCTGGCTTGTTTGAATCAACCCGGCACTTTGCATTAAGGAAATTTTTCCAACAAAATTCAGGATCCTCGGGTCATTAATTGCTCTAATAAGCCGCTGTGCCATAGATTCCACATCCTTTCCCCCCAAGAGAACCAGATAATAACTCTTCTCCAGAAAATTATGCGCCATCAAAAGCAATTGCTCATGGGAAAAGCGCCGGATGGCAATACTGGCTCCCAAGAATATAGTCACGCTTTTATTTGGTATTTGCTGGGAAGCCCAAATTTTTATGCTATCGGGGACGTGAAAACAATCATTAATATCATTGATTGGGCCCCTAACCGGCACAAGACCATCAAACAGTCTTTTGAAGTTATCCAATTCATAATCATTGTCCCCATATGAAACCGGCTTGTTAAATAGTTTCGTGCGAAGCGGCCGTGTGGCAAATCCCACTCTATATCCAGACCTTGTGAAATAACCTATTATGGCGCTTACATAATGCCACTGTTCTGTATCTATAACTATATCATAAGTATTCTTAAGAATTTGATTCAACGATTTAAACTGATTATAAAAGAATACTTGATAGCCCTGTGAACTAAAAATTTCAGCGTTTCTCATTTCACAGAGAACATCAATATCCATCCCTCGAGTTTTTAATTCTTTTAAGATGGGTAATAAAAACACCGCATCCCCTACTCCTCCCGGACGAATAATGAGGATTCGATGGATTGATTTTGGTAAGGTTGCCTGGACCTTTTGTCGGGGCAAAATGGAAGCCAACAAAAATCCAACAAAATAATCAACGGCTTTCAAAAACTTCAATGACCAGCCACCGTTGGAACGAATAATATCAAAAAAATTAATTTTAGGCATTTAAAAGAGAGAGCCGAATAACTATCATGACGAAAGCCATCCACAAAAGAATATTAATAATCATTGGCGCATCAGATAATAGGGCCTCACTAGGGTCATCACCAAGTTTTTTTACATGCAATAGATATAAGTAGCGGAAAATACCATAAATCACAAAACTGGTGGAATAAAACATTTCATAGCCCCCAACGCGAGTGACTACTTCCGAAGAAATGGTAAAGAGTCCATAAAACACAATAGATAGCGTGGAACAAATAATAATGATTTGATCCAGCAAATAGGACGTATAGTGAGACAAAACTGCCCTGTGTGAAGACGCATCGGATTTCAATGCGACCATTTCATAACGTCTCTTGGTAAAACCCAGAAAAAGCGCCAACACAAACACACACATCTGAAGCCATAAAGAAGGCAAAATATGGACTGCCGCAGACCCCGCCCAAATGCGGATTTGAAAGCCAAAGGCAACGGTCAAAATATCCAGGATCACAACATGCTTTGTGCGCAAATTATAAAGGACATGCAATAAAACATAAGACAGCGCCAAAATAAAGACCTCCCGTCCCTCCAACCAACACAGGGAGCAACCTAACACTAAAACCAGCCCTACGATCACAGTTGCCTTGGGAGTACTTATCTGTGCCGCGGCTAAAGGCCTTTGTGATTTTTTTGGGTGCATACGATCTTCATTTAAGTCTATAATATCGTTAACGATATACATCCCACTACTAATAAAACAAAAACCAGCTAGAACAGTCCAACAATTTAACCACGGGACAAACTCATTAAAATGTCCTGAGAAAATCAATGGAAAAATTATAAAAAAATTCTTGACCCATTGTCTGACACGTAGAAGATCAACTAAAAGTTCCATAGAGTTATTCCCTTCGTTGATACAGTACCGCTGTCCCGTATCTTTTTCGCGCGACCCAATGACCAGATTTAAAAAACCTCTGTAAACATACTTTTGTATGCAAAACATTAATTTTTAAAGCAGACTTTAGCCAGGAATCATTAAAATCAATAAGGGCGTAGTGGACACTCTCGGGCAGTTGATAAGACCATCGTTCATTTTGATATTCGGGATCATACATTTTATGAAAGGCATAAACAAAAGAACGCTGGGAAAGCGGCGGCAAAAAATTGAATGTAGCTATAACCGGACTCTGAGGAGGAACCATCTTAAGTAACTGCCAGCGTTGGGGAGCTGTTGCCGTTAAATTAAAATCCATATACCTGATAGCATATAGCTTCATCTGTTGCAATACATCCGTCATATTTAAACATACCGTCACTAAAAGGACCAAGGAGAATACAACCTTGGAGAATCTTTGTTTTATGAAAGCCAACGTGGAAATAAAAGCCAAGAAAACAAACGGGGCCACGGTCATTGTGTAACCGTAAGCAATGGAGTGTTCTTGCCAACTGTTTGATAATAAATGCTGTAAAAATATAGGAGCTGCCAAAAATAAGATGCCCGGAGACAATAAAGGCAAGAACATTAAAGGAGCAAACAAATGTCCAAACAATTTCCAGTTTCTGACTGTTGTTAAAAGTCCGAAAATTCTCCTGGGACATTTTAGGGTATCATTAATCAACACACTATAATGTCCCATATATGGGTGTTGACCAATGCCATTCTTCGCCATCAAGGGGACAAAAATCAAAGCCAGCGATAAAAAAGACAAAGCTCCGATAATAAATGGGATTATTCCCCATCGGATTTTATCTTTTCTGGTCAAAAAGCCATGAATTCCATAGGCACAAATGATTAAAGGGAGGTTTTCTTTTATTAAAATTAAAAAAATACCACTAATAAGAAAAGCAATCCAATCCTCTTTTTTGTAGTAATAAAATATCAGCATGATAAAAATCGGAGCCAGGTTCTCAAAATCAAATTCATAACAAAGGCCATAGATATTAGGCGCATAAATATAATATAGCAGTAAAATAATAAGAGCTGGTCTTTCCCCCAATTTTTCTTTAGCTATGAGATAAAGGAAATAAGAAGCACCAAAAAAGGAAACTAGTTTAAAAACTAGCAACGTAAAGGGGTGAGGGAAAACCTTGTAAACAGGCACTAAGAAATAGGCAATGAGATTGGCATGGTTAGCAAAGAAATTTGTGTCAAACAAAGAAACATAGGTGGAACCGTGGCTCAAACACCACATCGCTTGAGAAAAGAAAGCAAGATCCCAATCGTAAAAAGCCAAAGAATAATACTTATAAAGCAACAGCCCTATCCAGAAAAAAATCCCAACAGACACAGAAATTTTGCTAAACGATTATGTAAAAAGAAGGTATTCATATTAAAAATCTAAGAGGAATTACTGTTAGTGATGATTTTTATTTATCTTTCTAAAAGTATAATGCTGCCGTAATGTTTCAACACCTTCCAGTGAGAACTATTCAAAAAAGCCTTTATCCGCCTCATAGTCACCTGCGACTTTAAACGCAAAGACTTCTGTATATAGGGGTCTCGAAAATCAATCAAGGCATAATGCACTTGGCTGGGAAGGGTAAATGGTTTATTTGTATTTAATTCACTCCATTCCATCTTCTGGAGGTTTTGGTAATCATCACCATAAATCTTGTGAAAAGAATAAAGGTCTTTGCGTAAAGACAATGGCGCCAAATAATCAAAAGTAACAATCACTCCAGCCTGGGCGGGTACAGTATTAACAAAAGTCCAACGTAGAGCATCCAAATGATCAGCGTGATAATCAAGCCTGAGAGCAAATTGTTGCGTATAATGACGCCAGTCCCATACAGAAACTAAAACTAACAGAATCAATATTCCCCTACAAACCGTTCGATTAAACCTCTGATAGCAATGGTCCAAGGCATCCACGGTAGCTAAAAATATAAAAGGCACTATGGTCGCCCCATAAAAATAATAAATGGTGTGTTCGGGATAGTGGGTGGAAAGCAAATGCTGTAATAAAATTGGAATCATGAAAAACAACCGATGATATCCAATCAAGGCAGGTACAAGCAAAGCACCGAATAAATCTCTGATGTAAAGAGCATTAACATGATTGAAAATAGCTGTTGCGACGATAGCCGGCCGGATCATAAGATGCAATAAAATTCCAACTACACTATGCCCCAAATACTCATAACGCACAACAAAAGGATGATAAGGTAAGTGACGAAAATATGGAATTATGCAGATAGTTAGAATATAAAATACTACTGCCCCTAATAATAAGATGCCTCCTGCTATTTTGCGTGGACAATTCTTACAGAAAAAAGCATATATCCCGAATGCGCATACAACCAACGCCATGTTTTCTTTAATTAACATTAACAAAATTGCAGCCACAAAAAAAGATTTCCATCTGTGCTTTTCAAAAGCCATAAACATCCACAGCAAAATAGGCGGCGCAAAAGCTTCTGGATTAAATTCATAAAGCATAGAAAAAATGTTAGCTGGAAAAATGATATACAAAACCATCAAGGTCAGCGCTACCTTCTGCCCCAACGTTTCTGTGGCAATCTTATACAAAAGATACGCAGAAATAAGATAAGCTATGAGTTTCAATACCACCAAGGTCAAAGGGTGTGGGAAAAGAGCAAACAGAGGTAAAATCAAAAAGGTAATAAAATAAGAATGGTCTCCAAAATAGTTTATCCCTACTAAAGGTACAAATTGTGTCCCGTGCAGCAGTTGCCAGCAGGCCTGGGTAAAAAAGGCCAAATCCCAGTCATAATAGCCCAAATGAAAATATTTATAACTTAGTAGATAAATCCAGACTAAAAAAGCTATAAGACAGATTGTAAACGCAAGACGGCTGTCCTTAAAGCAATTCTTGGTTTGCATAGTAGCTCCTTACCAACCAAAATACACCTATTAGACAGAACAAAGAAAATACACTCAATAACCAGCGACAAAAACAAATTTGCCAAGAACCAAAATTAAACTCAACATTATTTTCTCCCTGATTAACCCTGACTATTTTATAGGCTAAATTCGCTTTTAGCACCGCTACAGAATGATTATTGACCGTGGCTTGCCACTGGGGATGCCAAACATCACTATACATAAGCCAGCCGGCCTGAGGCGTCGTTATTCTGACCTTCAAATTGTCTGCTGAGAAATTTAATAATGTATAGGACAAGTTTAATCGCCGGTCTTCAGACAGCCTACTCTTAACATTCTGAGTTGGCGAAACAGCAGTTACCAACGGGATGTCTCCTAAATAATGTTTATCTGCCATCCATTGGGCCTCTTTATTCTTGTCTGAAACAAACAGGGCATCAGTAAAAAATTGTATTTTAGGGGCTTCAACTCCACTCAATTTACGGGTTGCAGGGTGATCTAAAGGAAAATCCAACCCATGATAATAAACTAGCCCTTTAGGTTTAATGAAAGTATCATCTATGGGTTGCCCCCAGTAGGCACGCATATACTCATCCAAGGGTTTTAACCAATGCTCAACCCGCCAGTGACTGCCAACCTCATCAATAAAATCAAAGGAATCATTGGACCAGTATTCGACCCCATGGAATAAAGGCAAATTCCTAATTAACCCTAACCGCCGCACCTTGGTCTGTCGGTGTTCTTTAAAAGGCATCGGCTTGAAGGTCAATTGAGAGGCATGAGGATTGGCACGAACAGAACACAGTATGGCCTCCTGGATCTTATAAAAGCTCAGATCCAAGACATGTAAAACTATCAGGGCCGTAAGGGTCAAGTTAAATATTTTCTGATTGCGGCTTAAGGCCAAAACTAATGTGATACCGGCTGCCATGAGAGCAATATCCATAACCATCATCATTCTTGGAACCAGCATCGGTGTCAGTAGGTGTCTAAAAATAATGAGTTCCGGCCAATGTTCAGGAACCATTTGCTCTATGAAAAAGGGGGCTTTAAAGTACACTACCAGGGCAGTCACTATAAGTAAAAAAGAACTTGTCAACCAGCGACAACGTTTGCCTGTATCTGCTTCGCTGAGCATTCGATCCAACACAAAAGTTGCCAAAAAACAAATCATCATTTTTAAAACAGGGCCTAACAACCCCAAGTGCCTGTAATATTTCATTAAAGGCCACAGATAGTAGGCCAAGCGAGCGGTTATTCCTGCAGAACTCAAATCAAACATCAACACCGTGAATAAAAACAAAGGTGCAATGTTCCTATCAAACCAATAAGAGATCCCGGAAAACAGCAGCGGAACAACCAGTACCCCTGCATAAAGCGTATAATTTAAATTGAGAGAAACACCTAAAATCATTTCCGCCCATTTTTCGGGATTTAAAGCCCCCCCATAATTTAAAAATCCATTTAAATTTGTTGTATGGCCCTGTCCTCGGCCAAGATTATAGCAAACAATCTGATCGGTACCATACGTTACGGTATAATAATAAAGACCACATAAAACCGCCGCGAATAAAACGATAGATATCCATTTCCATCTTAATCTGAATAATGCAACAAACCCCGAAGGATAAAATATAAGCCAGGCCCCCAAATATAAAGCCAGCATGAAAGCCGTCATGGGGAAAAAATATGGTAAATTGCCCAGTAACTGTAATATTAAAATACCGACCAAAACAAAAGCATATCTAGCCAAAGAAGTACTGACAAGTCGATGGATGCAGTAAAACATTAAAGGAAGGCAATAATATAAATGAAAATTATACCAGGGCTGAGTCCACCACACACTGGTCATAACCATAGTTACGGTAAAGAAAAATACCGATACGATATTACCAAAAAAAAGCCTTGCCCATAACCAACAGCCTATTAACAATATCAATTCATCCACCCAAAATCCCGCCAGAAATATGTAAACAAAACTAACGCCTTTTAAAAGAGGGGCAAATAAACTTAAAGCATTGACCAATAGACCTGCCTGTAACCCATACCACCAGCTGGCCACGGTCCCCTGTGTCATAAAAGGCATCCATAAAGGGGTTTTATAAGAAAATACCGCATTGTTCAGGAAATAATACTGAAGAGAAAAATATTGAAACGTGTCGTGACCGATGGGAATACGACTTTGAATGATAAACCAAATAAAAAAAAGGGCTTGTAAAACAAGGGCGATAGAGAAAAGAAAATAACCACTCATTTTATTAATTTTATATGAGGATATTTTTGAAGTACAGTACATTAGTTAAAATTACATATTCACAACGACGCTTACTTTTGATACGATAAGTTTATGCTTACCCAGTTGAGTATCCGTAATTTCGGCCTCATTGACGATATTTCATTTGAATTGAACAACAGGCTTAACATCCTTACAGGAGAAACGGGTGCTGGGAAATCCATTCTCATCGATGCCCTGCGTTCGGTGTTAGGTGAACGCGTAGACCCCTCCTCTATTAGAAATCCGCAGCTTCCTTGCGTCATTGAAGCCGTTTTTGAACTTGATAAAAACTTGCGGTCTAATGAAACCTTCCAAGATTTTCTACAAGAAGGAGATTCTCAACTTATCATTCAACGCTCCTTAGCGTGTGATGGTAAAAACAAAATTAAAATCAACGGTTTTAATGTCACTGTGGCCCAACTGAAAAACATCGGTGACCATCTGGTTGATTTTCATGGCCCCCATGATCATCAAATGCTTCTGTCAGAACAGGAACATTTAAAAATGCTGGATAAACTGGTCGATTTCAAATCTCTAAAAAGAGACTACACTGATATTTATAAAAGTTACACAGGCCTACAAATCCAACTAAAGATGCTGACAGAGTTGGCACAAACCCGCCAACGGGACCTGGATCTGTTGACCCATCAAGTCAAAGAATTGGAATCCATCCCTTTAAATGAAGAAAAATTTAAAGAAGTATCCCAAGAAATCGTTAAAATTAACAACGCTCAAAAGCTTCATGAACATATTCAAACCCTTTTAAATATCCTTGAAGATGAGGATATAGGCATCCACCAGCAGTTACGGAAGGCTTTTACTCCCCTGAAAAATCTCAATCAAATTGATGAAAAAACAGCCCCTCTTGTAGACACGCTTACTTCCATCCAGGAGCAGGCCAATGATTTGATCAGTCAATTAACTGATTATGCAGAAAGCTTAAACTTTGATCCATCCCAAGCTGAGGAAATCAACAGGCTCTACGATGTCTATCAAAACATCAAACGCAAATACGGCCCTTCTTTAACTGATGCGGCCAATTTTTATCAAGACAGCAAAAAAAAGCTTGAACTCATCAAAAACTTTGAACACAACGATAACCAGCTTCGAGAAAATATCGCACAAAAAGAAAAAGAACTGGCCAAAATAGCCAATAAAATAACCAAGGCCCGCCAAGTGGCGGCTGAACAATTAAATCAAACCATAGAAAAAGAGCTCAAAGAATTAGGCATTAATCACGTGCGTTTCGAGGTGCGTTTTGAAAAAATCCCTTTCGGATCAGAAGGTTGCGACCATATAGTCTTTTATATTAGCCCTAACGCGGGAGAGGACTTAAAACCATTGGCCCAAATTGTTTCTTCAGGGGAAGCCGCCCGTGTCATGCTGGCCCTTAAGAAGGCCTTGATCAAGGTCGATCCGATCCCTGTCCTGATTTTTGATGAAATCGACGCGCAAATTGGCGGGCGTTTAGGCACAATTACCGGCAAAAAACTAACGGAACTAGCTAAACACCGTCAGGTCATTTTGATTACCCACCTGCCCCAAATCGCCTCTTTTGCCAACAGGCATTTAAAAGTTATTAAATCCATCAAATCAGGACGGGCAATCACCGAGGTTAAGCTTCTGGAAGATACGGCCCGTATTGAGGAAATCGCCCAAATGATGTCCGGTCAAAACGCCAGCCGGATTTCCCTAGAACATGCCCAAGATATGCTTTCTACCGCCCAGCCTGCTTACCGACAGGCAGGAAAAGCTAATTGATTTCTCTTTGTGTTTGTGCTAATTTAATCCCTTCTAACATTTTTAACCCCCTTATTTTCTTTAGAAGGAGCATGTATGAAACGTATCGGTATTATCACTTCAGGTGGCGACTGCGGCGGCCTTAATGGCGTTATAAAAGGAGCGGCATTGATGGCACGTGTTCATGGTGTTTCCTGTTTTGTCATCCCCAATGGCTATGCCGGTTTATACAATTTAATCGAATTTGATAAACTGACCGAACTGACCGAAGAACGTCTGGATAAAATTAACACCAACCTTTCCGGTTCCGAAGCCGGCCATTCCCGTGTTAAAATCAAGAAAATCGAAGACCCTGAAAAATATCAACGCATTAAAAAAGGGCTGGAAAAATTCGGTTTAGAAGGCCTTATTATATCTGGCGGCGACGATTCAGGCAGCGTTATGGTGGATTTAACTGAACACGGTATCCCCTGCGTCCATGCCCCTAAAACGATGGATTTGGATTTACAAACTTACTCCGTCGGAGCAGATTCAACCATTAACCGTATTGCGACATTCCTGGAAGAATTAAAAACAACCGCTGCTACCCATAATCGTATCCTGGCCATGGAAGTTTTCGGCCGTTATGCCGGCCACACGGCTTTCCGCGGCGGGGTCGCTGCCGATGCTGATGCAATTATCATCCCAGAAATCCCCTGCGATTTCGATATCCTTTATCAACATATGAAACAGCGCTATTTTAAACGTATCATGGAAAGCGATGTACGCGCCGGAACCTATATGATTGTTGTGGCCGAAGGAATCAAAGATGCCAGCGGTGCTGAAATAGTCGATGAAAACTCTCCTGTTGATGCCTTTGGGCATAAACGACTGGCCGGTGCCGGAAATTATGTATGCCAACAACTGACCAAACGTCTTAAGGCTGACAAAAGCATTCCTGATTCAATGAAACAAGCCGGAATGTTTGTCAAAGGCATTAATGAAGTCCCTGAAGTGCGTGCGGTGACCCCCGGACATCTGGTCCGTTGCGGACATTCCAGCGCCTTTGACGTCAACTTCGGCAAAGAAGTCGGTGCGGGCGCCTTTATCCTGTTAAATCAAGGGATTTCAGGTGTTACAGTGGCTGGAATTAATGATGGGAACGTGCGTTACATGGATACAAAAGAAGCCATTAAACAACGCCATGTGGATTTACGGCAAGTGACCATTTATGAGGCCCTGGGCATATGTTTTGGACGTGTCACAGGACAAATAAACACTAAAACAGAGAAATTAACAGGAGCTGTTGAACGCCATTTTTAATAGTTCGTTTTTTAAAACCCCGTTTTCACTTAGTGAATACGGGGTTTTTTATTTTATGACCCGGCTGATAAAATCAATGATATCAGTCGCAATTAAAGAAACTTTGGATTTAGTTTTAGCGGCTAAGTCCCCCGCTTTGCCATGATAATAAACACCCCAGCGAGCGGCTTCAAAAGGCGAGATCCTTTGTGCTAAAAAAGCTGCAATCATGCCTGTTAAAACATCCCCGCTTCCAGCGGTTGCCATTCCTGCATTACCTGTAGTGTTAACAATTACCTCCCCTTGGGAAGAAGCAACTATTGTTCGGTGACCTTTAAAGACTACTATACAATTATTTCGGCAGGCAAAATCCAGAGCAGTCTGTTTGCGGTTAACTTCGACATACTTGACCGTCTTTCCAATCAAACGCGCCATCTCTCCTGAATGAGGGGTTAGTATTCTAGGTCCCCGGGCCTTAACCAAAACTTCATGGTTTCTTGACAAGGCATTTAAAGCATCCGCATCAACAACCATTGGCCCTGTATAATATTCAACCATTTTATAAACAAAGTCACGCGTATTGCTATTTGCCCCTAAACCAGGGCCAATAGCTGCTGCATTAAATTTAAGGAAAACTTTTTTAATGACAGCGAAAGCCCTCAAAGAAAACGTTCCATAGGAGGTCTGTGGTAAGGGCAAGGTCATAACTACAGGGGTTATCTTCTTTTGAAGGGGCAAATTAAGACTTTTGGGAACAGCGGCTGTCACAAGACCAGCGCCGGAACGCATAGCTGCCAGTGAACATAAAGCGCAAGCCCCTAACATGGTCGGCGAACCAGCCACGACTAACACATGACCAAAGTCTTTTTTATTCAAATGAGAGTTACAGCGTGACAATACAGAAGGCCGTGGCATAGTCTTTGGAATGAGAAATAGAAATCAAAATACAATTTTTAAAATTGGCTTTTACGTGTTTACACACGGGCTTACCTTGCCTGTCATTAATAATACTTACATCATGCCAAGAGAGCTTTGGGTCTCCCACTGCTTTAAAAATAGCTTCCTTAGCGGCGAAACGTCCAGCGTAATGCGCAAAGGGGTGCTGATAACGTTTGGCATAAGTAAGTTCTTCATCAGTGAGAATATGTCTTAGGAAACCATCTCCCCAACGCTGAATGGCTTTCTTTATACGATCGACCTCAACTATGTCTGTTCCAACACCTAAAATCATTTTTTAATGACCGAAAGCATTTCTTTAACAGCCTGTTTTAGTCCCACAAACACTGCCCGGGAAACAATAGAATGGCCTATATTTAATTCTTCCATCCCCGCAATACGGGCAATCAAAGATGTGTTTCGATAGTCAAGACCATGACCGGCATTGACAACTAACCCCAACTTTCGAGCGTAGGCAGTCATTGATATAATTTTGTCTAATTCTTTTTCGTAACCCCTACGAATAAAAGCCCTGGAAAAGGATCCTGTGTGCAACTCTATCATGGGCACATTCAACGCCTTAGCCGCTTCAATTTGTTTCTTATCCGGCGCTATAAAAAGACTCACGGCAATGCCCTTTTGCCGCAATCGATCACAGACAGAGGTTAAACGTTTGTAATGACGCTCCGCATCCAAGCCGCCTTCGGTCGTGATTTCCTGCCTTCTTTCAGGAACCAAGGTGGCCTGATCTGGTTTTATGTCTAAAGCTATTTTGATAATGCTTGGAGAGATAGACATTTCCAGATTAAATTTGGTTTTGATGCTTTTACGCAAAAGCACAATGTCCACATCTTGAATATGGCGGCGATCTTCTCTTAAATGAGCGACAATACTGTGAGCCCCGGCATCTTCACAAATACGGGCCGCTAAAATAGGGTCTGGATCTGTTTCTAGACGAGCCTGACGTAAGGTCGCTACATGGTCTATGTTCACCCCTAATTTCACCATATGCTATCCGCTTTTGACATAGAGCCATGTGATGATCGCAAGCCCCAAAGCCACTAACTTAAGAACCAAGTTGGATTTAAACCATTGTTTCATGCTTTCCCCTTTTGGCCGTTAGGACCCCTTGTAGATCCGATGGGCTCCCTTCGAGAGGATGCGGGACTAAGAAATTCTTTAAGTAAATTAACAAAATGCGTCTGGTCATCGATCTTGATAAAGCGCCCTTCAAAGACCACGCTGACATCTCCTGTTTCTTCAGAGGCCAGTGCAATGACACTATCTGTGTGCTCGCTTAAACCCAATGCCGCACGATGACGCGTACCAACGGTTTTACTAACCGAAGGGTTGTCTGATAAAGGGAAAAGGCACGAAGAAGCAGCAATGCGTTCCCCACGGATAATGACGCCCCCATCATGCAGGGGTGAGGCAGTCATAAATATACTTTGTAAAAGCGGAGAGGAGATCATCGAATCCAGCAGTACCCCACTTTCGATATACATCGTCAGTTTCATTTCACGTTCAATAGCAATCAGACACCCTATTTTACGCTTTGATAACTTATAAACAGCATCGGACATTTCATCAATTAAGGCCTGTAGTTCGGATTCACCTAAAGAAATGCTAAACAAATGCTGCTGTCCCAGACGGGCCAACCCTGAACGCAGTTCATGTTGGAAAATAACCACAATGACAATAATCCAAATAGAGAAAAAATTTTTTAATAACCAGTGAAGAACCTGAAATCCAAGTATTTGGGAAAGCAAAAGAGCAATAATTAAATATGCTATGCCTTTAAGAACCTGGAAAGCACGAGTACCTTCAAAAAATAACAGGATGCGATAGAACACAAACCAAAGAATAGAGATTTCTATGATAGGTCTTATAAACTCTATAAAATGATTGATTTCCATATGGGCAATTGTATCCTACTCAAAGATTTTTTTCTAGAAAATTAGTCATATCTTGCGGTAAGGGCGATTGGACAGTCAGTAATTTACCCGTGATTGGGTGCGGCCATGATAACTGAGCTGCATGTAAGGCTGTGCGTCGAAACCGAAGTACAAAGTCTTTACGGAAGGCATACTTGTCCTCTCCCACCAAAGGGTGACCTAATTTAGCAAAATGGATCCTAATTTGATTTGTGCGCCCTGTAACAGGCATGACCTCAACAACAGTATAATCTCGCCGATAATCCATGACTTTGTATAAAGTCAATGCTGATTGGGCCGGTATGTTCTTTTGGTATTTTCTTTGATAAAAATCTTTAATGGGAATCTTTATTTTTCCTTGAGGCGTTTTAAGGCGGCCGTGTACAAAAGCAATGTAACTTTTTTTAACTCTTTTTTCTTTAAATGCCCGCATCAAAATCTGCTGATTTTCTTTCCCCTTAGCAAAAAGAATCACGCCTGAAGTGTTCCGATCCAAACGATGCGCAGGGTACAAATGTACAGTATTTTGTTTTTGTTGGTTAACTAAAGAGACCAGAGTGTAGTCCTCATTTTTATCTGTGGGAATGACCAAAAGGCCTGCAGGTTTATAAAAAACTATACAGTCCTCATCCTCATACAAGATATCAATGATAGCTTTAGGGTTTTTATCGGCGGGAAGGTTCATGTGAATGCATCACAGATTCCACGAACTCATGAATCACTTGGCCATCACGTGGGGCAATATCACTAAAAAAGATTGCCATCTGGAAAGAGTCCTGATCAACAGCTGATTCACTGCGCACCACTACCCCCTCGCAACTGATACGCTTAGTAACAACTTTATTATTACGTTTAAGTGGCAGAAGCAAATGTAACTTTAACCTGGTCATAGGGCTGATATATCTGTTAACAAGACAAAAAGCTCCTGTACGGCTTAAGTTCTTAGTTTCTGTAACGATGTCCATATCACCACTAGAAATCTTAATCGGTACCGTCTGCTCTAAACGGGGATATTGACGACGTTCAGATTTATGTGCACTCTTTAGAATCACCAATTATCCTTTAGCACCTTCAGCTGGTTCGGAGGCCTCAGCCTTGGCAGCTTTGGCAGATGCTTGTGCTTTTTTAAAGCAATTGCTATTACAATAATATGTTCCATTACGATAATAGCGTCTGGCTTTTTTAAGAGGTTTTTTACATGTAGGACAATTTTTTACTTCCTCAACTACGGGTGTTTGTGTTGCTGTTGCTTCGGCCATAAGGCTCCTTTCAAAAGTTTAGACAATACTTTAAACTCCTCTAAAAATATTAGAGATATTAATAAATCTCTAGCATTCCCCTTCTTTAAACAGATTAAAATCGACGAAGGTTGATATAATCCCGAATGGCAGTTGACAAAGGTTCATTAGACGCTAACTGTAAACCTAATTCCCAACTATCATCTCGATAGGGTATTTCTTTAACCCACACTACAGTAGCTCGGGCAGGTATAATTTGAACCAAACCAGGTAAATGAATCTGCAATTCAATAACACTATTCTGTGGAATAAATTCATTTACTTTAAGTTTTAGTCCCGTCAGACTAATATCCTCAGCTATAGAACCTTCTATAGGAAGTTCTTGCTTTCTTTGATACCCTGCAGGCTCATAAATTGGAAACCGCTCACACTGTCTTCTATCTTGCATACACTGTCCTTGAGGGATCAAAAAAATTAATTTTGTTTATAGTATAACATATTCTTACATACAGACAATAATAAATCCTCTTCTTCTTTAAAAAGGACGAACCCTGCCAGACCTTTACAGGCCCAGCAGGGCCGTTTGTGGATGCCACCCTGCCCCATTTTCAGAGTGGCTGAGGGATCCTCTTTTTAATGCTTGAGCAATTTATCCAAATAATGGGAAGCATGCTCTCGCCCACCGATACCAAAAGCTAAACCTAAAGCCAAGGCTAAAGCTGCAACCATCAAAGTCAAAGCAGTACCGGTAAACAAGAAACCAAGGCCAATTTTATCGACAAAAGCGATAAATGCCGTAGCTACTACCGCCCACTTACTAAACGTCGCTATCAAATCAGGATTTGGCATACCGCAGTTAGCGGCCACCAAACGAACAAAGACAGCTACGATATGTGCCAATATAATCCCAATCATCAGGGCCACTGCAGCTGTTGTAACTGTGGGAACGTACGCCGCAATATGATCAGTCATATCCCCAAGTACCGTTATACCCGT
>JAJXTI010000011.1 GCA_021783915.1 bacterium | reverse complement strand
TCTTTAAACCGTTCAATTGACGCTCTGAAGCCCGATGCCTCGCCGCTTTGTCCATCGTTACGGTGTACCCCAGGAATTTCCCCTTCCACGGTCGGACCACAGCACTTTTATTTTCATTGACTTTAAGCTTGAGCGTCTCCAGCAGATATTTTGTCACGGAGGCTTTTACCCGTTCTCCCGCCCTTTGCGAGTATACATACAAATTGCAACCATCCGCATAACGGCAGAACGAACTGCCCCTCCTTTCCAACTCTTTATCCAAATCGTCCAGGTAGACCTCCCCGGGGAATACGCAATTACCTTCCCGCTTATGCCTGCTACATTTACGTCCATGCTTTCCGGATAAGTTTTGGGCTTTAGAGACAATTGACTCCTCACCCAGCTTGTCCGCATCTATGTGATGCCTATTCGTCGGGTCAGCGTTTTGCCTGCGGCTTCCTTCAAATTCCACCTCGCGATGGACACCCTTGCCTCCGGCTAACAGTTCCTCTTATCATGCCTGTAAGAGACTTGCCCCTCAAATAATTACGCCCTACCGGACGCACAATAAAAAACCTTACGGCAACGTATTCGCCATAAGGCCTCAATGCCAATAAAAAATGCCCGCTGTTTTTCCGCTAATAAACGGCAACGCCGAGGCACCTTTGTCCTTTTTGAGTCGACAACCTTGCCGAACTCAAATCCTTTTTTTAGTATAAAACATTTTTACCGGTTGCCAATACCATGCGTTCATAATTGTTGTTACCGTTCCCTTAAAAAAAGAGGCAAAGATGCCTCATTTTTCTCATCAACAGATAAGTCAATCGAATACTCTCCATATTTTTCGATTTTTAACATTTGCAAATTAAGGACCAAATTCGCCGAACCGGACCTATGTCCATCCGGAAAATTGACGTTAATAACACCGTTGGCCGATGGGACAACATGCTTCCCATCCACATCGACAAAATTGACTGAAATCCTATGTTGCCCTCTTTCGATACTCACGAACCTGATTCTCAAAGCAATGGCACATTGAAGATGGACAGCAGGCACGTTGGCCGCCCAAATGGTATCGAACGCTCCAAGGACATTTAATTTTCCACCATCACTGGTTGCCGCATCACATAAAGAAAATATTTCTACATACATAGGCCTTTTCTCTCATTTCAAATTCGTATTGGGACCAGTATCTTTCTGGGGCTGCTTTTTTATTCGACATAACACCTCAAACCGTTACTTGAACACTATCCTTAAAAAAGTTCATATTTTCATTCTTCTCCGGCTTTCTAAAAACAAATAAATGTTCATGTATACAATTTCCGTATTCTTCAAAAGCTCATGCGATCCGCGTAAATTATTTTCGTCACAAATCATCGGGTTTTCATATCGACCAGAAGGTACATTAAATAAACCCTGAGAATTTACCCTGAATAGTCCATTAAAACATGTTTTGTTCAAAAAATCATCAACGCAGAACGACGAATAATATGATTCTTTATTTTTTGCTTATGAAAATATTGTATTCTGATCCGGGAGAATAAAAAAGATTCACGGCTAATTTTGGACAACTTCCTATAATCATGTTCCAAATCGCTGATCACCTGATACACAGTAACAATTTCAAGATTAATATCATACAAATAAGCTTTGTTAATCTTATATTCTTGTGCCAGCCAGAAATAAACGGCCCCTCCTCCTAAAAAAGGTTCAAAATATTTCTCAATTTTCTTTGTAGAAATAAATTCAGAAGTAAGAAATTTTTAATCTGATTAATTAGCTGGCCCTTCCCCCCCAGCCCATTTCAAAAAAGACCCAACTTGTTGTGGTGGTTATCATATAATTATTCAATATACGATAAAAGATTACGTTCAATCGCAAGGGGTTTTCTATTCTTCTCAAGAGACTTACGACCATTACACCTCATTAGGACAATGGCATCATATCCCAATTCTTTTGCCTCGCGAGCTATTTTAGCATCAATATTTATTCTACGTTCATGCCAATTCTTAACTTTTGGATTAGAAACCCCTGAATAAAATTTCTTGTAGGCATTGGAAATAATTTCTTAAGGATTGCTATTCTCGAAAATCCATAAATAGGATTAGATATTGATGCCCTGTCAGAAACATCGTTAGGCTTTCCATAAAAATCAGCTTTAAGAAAAGTATTTTTAGAAAAATTTTCCCGTTTCTTATACGCATCAGGGTCGGCCGGGCGCACGTGCCACCATCCGGAACGGTTTGTTTTATCGATAAGAATCAATTTTATATTCTTCATATAAAAAACGTCTGATTCAAGCACTCATTTTTAATCAATACGTTTTAATTATAAATGAATTTTTATTTTCTTCCAGCCTTTCAATGAAGCCCTAATGAGGCTTTTTATTTGATTTCCTTCAGGGCTTTTAAAGCAGCCTCATAATCAGGAGGCATCCCTTCTTCCTTCACATATTCGACATAACGTACCGTATCATTCTTATCGATGATAAAAATGGCCCTCGACAGCAGCCGTGCATCTTTGATAAGCACGCCGTAGTTTCTCCCAAAATCGGCCGTGCGGTGGTCCGAAAATGTTTTTACATTTTTGATACCGGCCGCCCCGCAGAAACGCTTCTGGGCAAAGGGTAAATCCATGCTGATAAAAAGGATGACGACATCCTTGGAAACGGATGTAGCCTCCTGGTTAAAACGGTGGATCTCCAGGTCGCAAACCGGGGTATCAAGCGACGGAACGGAAGCAATAAGTTTTATTTTTCCGGAAAAATCGCTCAATCCGGCATCAGACATGTCCGTAGCCTGGACAATGAAATCAGGCGCCTTCTGCCCCACTTTGACTTCTGGACCAATCAGCGTCACGGGTTTACCTTTCATGGTCACAACCCCTGCACGTTCCTCAAAGGAGGTTTTATTTTGCTGGGCATAGACAGCCTGCCCAAAAATAAATAAAAAAATAATAATAACTATTGATTCTCGCATAATTTTCTCTCCTTCCTCTAATGATATTTTAAATGAAACTTAAAAAAACGAAGTGTCTCTAGTAACACGCAACACTATTTTATAAGCTTAAAACCGGCAAGTAAGGGCCTTTGTAACTTCTCTGCCACCAGGCATGTGTTTGTTTTTTGGTAACACTATCGGTGAAGCGATACTCGTAAACAAGAGCCCGGACATATTTAGGTGGACTCTGTGCAAAAGGATCAAACTTTAAAAGGCCTATCACAGGCTTCGATCCTTTTAATAAAGAAAACATCATTTTAACGACCCAGGAATTTTCACGGAAATCACCCAAAGCGGCAAACCACATTTGCCAATCCAGGCGCGGCTGATAGGGCATAGCCCAACCCGGCGGCCTTGTGACATCCCCGGGCTTCCAATAAAACTCATATTCCTTCCAATGGATGGCATCTTGGCTGCCTTCGATAATAATTTCATCACGCTGGGTTGTCATGACCGCAAAAAGCCCGTAGGCATTAATACTCCTGAAAGGTTCAATAAAACCCACGGTTTTACCAACCCAGGACGGCCATGGTATGCTGACAATTTCTACGACATCAACAGCTAAAATTATAACCAGCAGTAACCTAACGATGAGTGTATGCCACAATAGCAGTGGATGCATGTCTTTCTGTCCTTGCGGCTGCTTGTCGTCTAAAAGCGTAAAACATAAGGCGATGGTCAGTAAATTGAAAAAACCGTAATTGCCAGTCAAGATAATCAACAATTGAAAAACCGACAAAACCCAAAACGCGACCCATCTGGTCCTAGACCCAAAAAAGATTAAAAAAGGCACCACAAGTTCGACCACAAAGACAAAAAGACAACTTAACTTCGCAAACCACAATGGCAGTTGATACATGTACCAGCTGATAATATTAGGAAGAGGTTGTGTCAGGTAATGATAGGTCAATGCCGATAGATTACCCCAGAGGGGATCCCCGCTTAAAAGCTTGACCAGCCCGGATTCAAACATCAGCTTAAACAAAAGAAGACGTAAAAGCCACACCACCATCTTTGAAGGAATCTGTTTTTTATGCCAACGCCAGTACTGAGGGAAGGGGAAAAGGAATATACATAAGAAACCAGCCTCAAGGAGCAGATTATCCCACTGAAACCCCAAGAAATCCTGGCCGACAACTGTCAACGAAAGATAAATCAACCATAACAAAAACGCGGTAAGCCAGGGCAAAACGCCAAAGAACAAAAATACAGCCAGGATGCATCCAGCCAGACAAAGACCGACCAAAAAACCGTCACTGCAGTTCAACCAGCACAGCGTAGGTACCTGCCGGAAGTCCGCTTTGCCCAGATATTGTGAAATATGGTTAAGAAAATTCCGTGCGGGTAAAATCCCCTGACCGCCGACAAGTCCCAGAATTTGAACGGATAATGACCAAAAAGCAAGAAGATATATAAGAGCAATAAGACGAAGAAATAAACGCGCGACCATAGGGGATAAAACTCCCCCTTCCCCTGCTTTAATTAAAGAAGAGTCCAGGGGGGCTAAACTATTGGTTCTTGATGGACAATAACGCCAGTTCACCGTCTTTTTCTTGTGCGGTGACTTCAACCTCTGTTTTGCTGTCGTCCTTACCCAAGAACGCTACAATCTGTTTTGAGCTGTCCTTGGTGAATTTTTCTAATTTGCCGCTTGAATAAATTGAGTATCCGCTGGCGGCACATGGTCCTCTTAACAGGCAATCCTTGGGATGGCCTTTAACAAAATCGGCTAATTTGTCCTGGTTGTTCATCCCCGCGCAGGCGTTATCGATAACATATCCTTTAAGAGTCACTGTTTTGGCAGCCATCGTCTCTGCAAAAACAACTGAAGACACCAATAAAACCCCTGCAAAAACTGTATAAAATAATTTGTTCATTTTCCCTCCCTTGTTTATTGTTTTCCTATCAAGCAAACAACTTTTTGACTGAACAATCATAAAGGTGAATTATTCACTTGTCAAAGTCAAAAATAAAAGACCATTTGCGGCTTTTTCGACTTCAAACATTCCAGGCCAGCAAATGGCCGTTGTCCTTTAACCATCTCTTGTCCCATCGGTAATCCGGTATGATTTTGGCGACTTCATTCCAAAACTTTCGTGAGTGGTTCTTCTGCTTTAAATGCATCAACTCATGAACCACCACATAATCAATCACCCTCACCGGGGCCATGATCAATCTCCAGGTAAAGTTAAGCATATTAGTATGCCCACAAGATCCCCAGCGGGTCCGGGCCTCATTGACCTTGATGGATTTATAAACCAACCCATGACTTTGGGCATAATAATCGACCCTCTGACGGATATAATTAAAAGCTTGGGCCTTGTACCAGTGTTGTAAATGTTCTTTTGTGTTAGCTAATACCATCGATGAAATCTTTAAAACACCGTCAAAGACGACTGCCTTAGGCAAATCAGGTTCCGGCGTTAAAACATACTTATCCCCAAGAAACAAGAACTCTTCCCCCACAACAAAGTCCCGTCGAAGGGCACTGCTTTGATGTTCCTGGAAATACCGTTGCTTGGCGATGATCCAGGCTTGTTTTTCCCGTACAACTCTTTGAATGAAATCCTGGGAAACATAATACGGTACGCGGACAATCAACTGGGCTTCTTGGGTAACCATGAGCCCTATCGTTTTCCTGCGGCTGCGGATTATTTTGTCAATTTTAATCTCAGGCATAAATTCTAACGGTATTTATCATATTTTAAACCGATATGGTGCATAAATGGTTTAAGCCCTAAAGGAATGTTAAACCCCCGAAACTCGCCCCCGCAACGATAGCACGCCACCAGTTTGGCCACCTTACGATAAATGAGCCAGTCAATAAGGGCAAAAACCGGAATGCTTAACCCATAGGTCTTAGGTACCAGCACAATACTTATTGCCATAATAGCAAACCCAATGACTTGATTAAAGTCCTTATCCGTATAAAACTGGCGGCAAGTGCACATAGGGCAACGATCAAAAATAGTCTCTACCTTCTCTATCTTGCCCCACTGATTTTGGCAATAGGGGCAAAGGAGGACTTGCCCGTCGAAGACTCCCAAGCGGGCATATTTCTTACACTGTGGACAAAACCTGGAAATAGTAGACATATTTTATTTAATTTAACTAAATGAATGTCTGTTATGTAAGGCACGATCAGGAATTTCTCCCAAAAGTCATCAAGGTTTTACGGCGAGTATGTTAAAAGTCCTTGAGTATCTTTAGACAGAACCGTAGATGACGGAAAAAATATCTCGTGACGAACATAACGGGCATTCATAAGGTCTTAGGATAATTTTTACGGCTCCAGTCGTTTTTAGAAATTCTCCCTCGTCCTTTATGTGCTTATATTAAACTCACTTCAACTTATAAGGCAATACCAAACTTTAACAAATAATACTTATACGCTAAATCCCCCAGCAACACCCCGCTTAGAATCACGTAAAGAATGCCGGTGGTTGCTTGCGTGTTTTTAAGTTTCAAGGTGCCGAAGGCAAAATACAAAGAACCCAAAGGAAATAATACCCCGAAAAACAAAGCCACAGCCAACAAGACCCCATCAGGGCCCATTATAAAATGGCGCAAAGTCACCATCTCCCCCCCGTATATAGTTTGAAAACTGGCGACCCCATAAATGTCCCATAACAAACGGACAAAAAGCAGAACACCAAAGACCTTCACCGCATTTTTTAAATGATGGACTTTAAATCCATGGACATTTAAATAAAAGTGCCCTAAGTTCAGGGCATAAAATGCCGTCGATAAAATAAGTCCCGCTAAGATACTTACGGTAATTTCTTTAAAATTATTATGAACCAGATAACCATAAAATAAAGCGTAAAGCTTAATTCCCCATAAACAAAGCAATGTCACAAGCCCTAAATGTACGGTTTCTTTGTTCCAAAAATAGGCCGTCACTACTAAGGCGCAAATAAGCCAAACACAGGCCCACAGTCTTAAATAAAAATCGATTGGCAAGAAATACGAGCCTATAATGGCTGTTCCGGCCAAAAACACTGGACAACCCAGATGAAACCTCAAAAAATGGTTTTTAATGGGATCTTTGCAAGAAATCCAAAAACACAAAGGATAAATGACACCAAACCCAAAAAAACTTAAAAAAGATAATTGAACGGGCATACTTATTTGCTCTGCGGTGCTTTTGTTCGATTTTCCCAATCTTTAACTTTTGCCTCTGCAGGCTTATTAGCTTGTTGCGGCGGATGTTCGGAAATGGTCAGCAAATAGTCGCGCAAGACTTCGATTTGGCGTTTGGCATTCCCTCCTAAAATATCAGGAGGGGCCGAAGCGTCAAAGTTTCTTGGATCATAATACGTGGGCATCTTTGTGCCAGGCATGAAGTCTTGCGGATTCATAATCCACTTAGCAATCCATTCGGGTTTAAGACGCTTGGCCGCCATCTCAAAATTAGGTGCCCAATTCTCCGCCGTGCCTCCAGGAATTTGATTGCCCACGATATGGCAATGAGTACAATCAAAATAGTCTTTGGAAAACATCTTTTTGGCCGCGGCCAGATCCTGTGGACTCATCGTAGGATGATAGATGTCTGTGAACGGAAATTCCTGGTCGTCTAAATAGTTAAAATATTTAATGATGGAATTAATCTGTCCCTTATGGAAATAATAAGTTGGCATACGCGCATGAAGCCAGGGACGAATCGGTGTGGGAGCGTGCAAAAACTCAAACAGCCACTGCGGCTGGACCTTCTGCCCTTCCCCAAAAAGATTCGGCGGAGATAAACTCCTGGTTACGGCCTTGGCATCACTAAGATCCTTCCCCTCATAATTGACCAGCCAATCTGTTACCGTGCTTTGAATGGCCCCGCCCTCGCCGTCAATGATATGACAACCCCGGCAATTAAGTTGGCGGATGGTTTTAGCGCCTTGATTAATAAAAGTGGCCTTGACGGACTGGTCTGCCAGCCGAGAATGGGTCGGCCTGTCTTTGACAAAACCCATTAAAGCCGTAGTAATGGCTTCGGTCTCTAGGCTGGTGAAATTAAAATTAGGCATTTTGAGTTTATCCAAATGGGCCAAGACCTTCCCCTTGTCAAAAACCCGCGGGTTCATTAATTTTGTTTTAAACCACGCCTCTTTGGTATGAGGTATGTTGACAAAACCGAAATCCAACCGCTCCACATCTTTAGAGCCTTCTTCGGTCAATTCAGTGCCAATGGGCTTTTCATTTTCAAACCCAGGGATTTTATGGCAGGAGTAGCAGCCGTATCCCCTAATTAAACGCTTGCCGGCAAAGATCAGCTTATCTTCCCGCGTCATTTCTTGCAACTTCTGTTGGGAGTCAGCCACCGTAAAAGACTTCTTCAAAAAGTCTAAAACAATATTATTCAGGATTTTTTCCTCTACCGGCGGGACAGGTTTACTTACAACGGCTGATTTGTCTTTGATTAAATAGGCCGCGATGTCCACCGCTTCCTGATCGGACAAACGCATATTGGGCATACGGGTGTCCGGATGGTATTTGCTGGGATCCTTAAGCCATTGGTACAGCCATTCTTTGGTCGTTTTGCTTCCTAAACCGATGAGGTTAGGGCCAAACTCACGGTGCAAAGAGTCCCGTGTACGGATCGTATCGGTCTTTTTATCTTCGATTTGGTGACAGCCAAAGCACCCCAAAGAACTGACCAGTTCCTTTCCCTTGGCAGCGTCCCCTTGGACTGCGACAGAGCCCGCCTTAAACGGTTTACTGTTAGTAAACAAATATTCGACAATGGCATGCACTTGCTGATAACCGCGCTGGGTCGACTCCTCATCACTATTATTGGACTGATGAAAAAATGAAGGCATCCAAGTATTAAACCGTATGGATTTCGGGTTATCGATCCAATGAAAAGCCCATTTTTTGGTCAACTTGGAAGCAATAAATTCCAAATTAGGGCCTATTCTCGGCCAGCCCTGGTATTTTTTAATAAGATGGCAATTATAGCAGCCAGCATGCTCAATCAAATTAAGCCCTAAATTTAACCTTCCCGCGCCCTTGATGACCGTTTGGTTCTCATGGCATTTAAAGCATCCGGCCTGGGTCAAAGGAGCTGGAAGCATAGGCTGGTCCCAATGGTGCAGTTCACGCCAACCATATTTCTTTTTCCATTGTTTCATTTGCTTTTCATCACGAGGAGTGTGAGCGGCGGAAATAAAATCAGTCCCCCGACCGCATCCCATATGGCACGTTGTACAACCGAACTCTTCCAAAGGATGCGGAGAATTTTTATCCATGAAAAGATCTAACCGCGGATGGGTCGTAAACGGCTGTGGCGCGTTTTGATAATCAGGGTTATCAATTCCCAAGTGGCAAGTCGTACAACGATCCACTCTTTGTACCTTCATGAAATTGACGTCTTCAGGAATATCTTGAAGGACAATCTGATGAATTTTATAATTAGGATTGGCCAATTCAATAAGCGGCAAGTTCCTGACCATTTCCGCAAACTGGTTGGCGACACTCATCTGCGCGGGGTTTATTTTGGCCAATTTGCGCTCGATGATGTCAGCCTTCTTGGCAAAGGCCTCCCTTTTTCTACCAAATTCCTTAACATCTTTTTGCATGGCAGAGAGCATGTTTTTCCTGGCATTGACCTCTGTCTTGTCCGCTTCGATACTTAAACGCAATTTTTCAATCCTGACCGCCAAAGTATCCAACTGTTTTTTTAATGAAGCAGCATCCGGCTGGGATTTATACGCGGCCTTTTCATAACGGTATTTCAACGCATCATACCGGGCTTTGGTAAATTGAGACTCTTGGGTATGAATGTTCAAAACAGCACTAGCTACTTTGATTTGTTGATTTATACGTTCCTGCTTGGAGGCCTGTTCTTTTAATTGATCTTTTGCACACTTTAAATCTTTAAGCACTTGCTGATACTCTTCGTTCTTGGATAGATCATTCTCCTGCTCATTCATTTTGACTTGGGCCTTTTCGATCTCTAACGCACGAAATTGGCGCTGATAATCTTTCCATTGGCGAGAATAATCTTTGGCAAAAATGCCGATAATCGACAACAACAAAGCGATGGCCAAAAAGGCAAATATTTTGTCTAATTTCTTAAGATCGTAATGCGATTCCGGAGGCAATTGAGCAGGCATATAAATTCGCTTCGTAGGAACGGGTTTAAAACCTACCCGTACATTTAAATATTAAAGAAAAATTCAGGAATCGCGATAATGTATTTAATATTAAATAACCATCGTAAATACATTTTTATCGGCAAAGCCAAGGCCATTAATAAAAACACGACAAAAATACTATAACGTATACCCCCTATACGCTGGTAAAGGTCTTTAAAAATTGTCTTGGCAAAAATGGCCGGCAATAAACCAAAATAAACAGCCAAGACCAAAAAACCCGGGGCTTCACGTAATAATATATTGGAAGGCATCCCCTGTTTTAACCAAATCATGAACACATATTGTGAAAGGTTAATGTTATTGAGCACCTCCAATTTATTGTGATCCCAATATTCGAAAGGACCAAAAAAACTCCAGTTCGGGCCGCGCAAAAAAGTGCCGATAAAAATCAAAAACATCCACAAAACGAGCCAAAAAAACATAAAGGTATTGATGGCCATTTTACGGTCTTGATAGGTGTAATATCCTAGGCCCTTACGATTCTTATCAATATAAGGAATGCACATCAGACCCAAAAGAATAGCCGTCGGGAGAACCACACCCGCAATCCATGGATCAAAATAGACCAGCATTTCCTGTAACCCTAAAAAATACCAAGGAGCTTTGGAGGGGTTTGGTGAGACCGTCGGATTAGCCGGCTGCTCCAAAGGAGCCGGCAAGCCGATCGCCCAGACCGCCAGCAAGACCGCCACAAAAATTAAACACAGGAATTCGATATACACCAAATCGGGGAAAACCAGGACTTTTTCACGGCTGTCGGCGTATTCCTTAGGCTTATCTCCTTTGGCAATGGCCTCATCATTCTCTTTGGCCTGGGTCATGGCAAACCATAAAAAGAACACCACCAAAAATAACAAGGCCACAATGGGGACATTGTCCGGTTTCAAAACAATCAAACGGAAATTCGCATCCGTCAGGCCAAAGGCAAAGGCCAGAAACATCAAGCTAAAAATAAAAATACCGCCTCTTTTGGTCCAAAGGCGGTCAATTCCTAAAGCATCATGAATTCTCTGGAAAAATTTAAACGGTGGGAAAACAATTAAATAAAATAAAAACACAATATTAAAAAGGATCTTCGGCGATGCAATTGCATTAATAAAATGTTTGACAGCTTCCATAATAATTTTAAGTGGGACCGGAAATGCCTCCATCTTTTCTGACGCGCCAAAAATGCACAATCATAAAAATCATGATGATAAACGGCAATCCTATGCAATGCAAAACGTAGAAACGGAGCAACGCCCCTCCCCCGACAAAACGGCCACCCAACATGGCAAAACGGGCATCGGAAACAGACGTCACAAAATTAACATCACCTATGCTAAGTAGAGACGAACCAGGACCGTTCATGCCTAAAAATGGAGTGGCACCTGCCATGTTAGAACCGACGGTAATGGCCCAAATGGCCAGTTGATCCCACGGCAAAAGATAACCGGTAAAACTCATAAGCATAGTCAAGACAAGAAGGACAACGCCAACGACCCAGTTAAATTCCCGTGGTGGTTTATAAGAACCTGTCATAAATACTCGAAACATGTGCAGCCACACTGTAATGACCATTAAATGCGCGCCCCAACGATGGATTTCACGCATAATGCCTAAAGGCACCTGCTGGCTTAAATCCATCACATCACCATAGGCGTATTCTATAGTAGGCCGGTAATAGAACATCAAAAGGATTCCGGTGACAGTCAGTACTAAAAAGATAAAAAATGATAGCCCCCCCATACACCAGGTATAACGGACTTTGACGGCATGTTTAGGAAGGCGCACCGGGTGCAAATGCAGAAACACGCTATTGAGCATGACCATCATACGCTGGCGATGAGACACCACCGGCACACCAGTACGGAAAATGGAACGGTAAAATTGGGTGTTCTTGAATTTGTCGAATAAAGAAGGTTTATTTGGATCTGCGCTCATAAATCTCTGTTATACGGGAATAAAAGAATCTTGGTTGGACCACTCCCCTTTTTCATAATGAAACCTGATTGTTTTATCAACCACGATTTCCCCGTCATCCGCGAGGGTGATCTTTAATCTTTCCAAGGAACGGGGAGCCGGCCCTTCAAAATTGATGCCATTGGTGTAAAAACCGCTGCCGTGGCAGGGACACTTAAATTTATGATCGGCAGGAAGGTAATTAGGCGTGCACCCCAAATGCGTACACACCGCTAAAAGGGCAAAGATTTTTTCTTTTTCGCGCACAATCCAAACACCGTATTTTTCTTTAAACCTTTCGGAAACACCTATCTCATATTCATACGGTGTCCCGGCACGGAATGTTTGGACAGGTTCAAAAAGCACATTAGGAAAAAGAAAACGCCCGACCATAGAACCATAGCCTCCGATAACAGCCACAAAAGCCCCCCATCCCACCAACGACCACTTAATAAAGGAACGCCGATCCATGTCACCGGGAGGATTTGATGTGGAATTTGTATCAAGGGTATTGCTTACAGGGGGTTTGATATCTGCCATGATTTCTTTGTAAAGACAAGGCAACGGCTAATCTCTACGAATTATTTAAAACTTTATACGCTAAAGCGCGTACATTCATGTTTCTATCTTTAGTAAGGATTTCTTTTAAAGTGTTTTCAATATCTGGGTCATGCCATGAAGATGTTGTTGATATCGCCACCATCATCATACGGCTTTGATCTTGGAGGTTAATTTGCGGAAATTTATCTAAATAATGACGGTCAAGTAAATCTAAAATAATGGTTTTTCCTGATTTATCTTTCATTTTAGCTAATGCGATCGCCGCGTCCCAAGTGACATTGGGTTCAGGATCATTGAGCATTCGCTTTAAATGGACAATTGTTCGGGCATCAGCAATATTACCCAAAGCAATAACAGCTGCCAAACGTAAATGGGCATTGTCGTCGTTAAGAACATTTAAAAGAACAGGCACGGCCTTAATGCAGTGTAGTATACCAAGGCTTGTAATAATTGCATATAAATTTTCATCTTTTTCATCACGCGTCGCTTTGAGCAAAACATCCCCGAAATCGACAATTCCGCTGCGGCCCATGGCCAAAGCCAGGTATTGACGGACACGATCATCGTCATTCTTGGATTTCTCAAAGGCCGTAGTCATATTATGGATAAATTTCTGATCATGGGGGACCATTTGAGGGTTGGACAAAATGCGGGACAATTCAAAGGCTGATTGCCAACGTTTGGTTAAACTTCCGGTTTCGATATCTTCTAAATAATCATTCACATTATGTTTTTCCATGGTCAAAACACGCACGGATACAAAAAGCAAAATACTGAAGATAGCCAAGGAAAAAGGGATCACAAAAAAAGAATGGACAATAACACCAAAAACACTTTTTTTGTCAGATTGATTGCCCTGCGTCTGAGGATCGTAAGACATGCTGTTATTTCGAAGAATTCTTTATAAGACTTTTGGCAGAACGGGTCTTGGGTTTGGTTTTTAGGTCAACATACTTGATGGCAACAAGATAATGGCCGCCTCTGTGATGGGTCATGCGAACAACTTCTCCGTAACCGTTAAAAATATCTAAAATACCCGACATGACAACCTCTATTTCCAATAAATCTCCTTTTTGATAAGCAATGGCACTGACAAACAAAAGCCCGCTTAAGGACATATTCTCACTTACAGAAATCTGCCAAGGACTTATTTTCTTATGTCCTTTATGTTTGGCCAGCCTATGACGGACGGTAATGATACGCTGGGCGCGCACACTGTCACGGCGATCTTCATAACTTCTTGGCTGTTCTAAACTCATAATAAATTGATTCTATATTTAAGTGTCCCTGACGTCAAAATATTTTAAAATTTAAGTCTCCCCTCATACCGGGGAGTTCCTTTAGATCGTTGGCCTAATCATGTCTTCAGGACGGACAATTTGGTCAAACTGTTGGGTGGTTAATAGCCCTAACTTTACCACCGCTTCTTTAAGGGTGATGTTTTCTTGATAAGCCTTCTTGGCGACTTTGGCCGCGTTATCATAACCGATATGCGGATTTAAAGCTGTCACCAGCATTAAAGAATTCTCAACGTGTTTCTGAATGTTGCTACGGTTGGCTTCAATACCGATGACACAATGATCTGTGAAACTTTCACAAGCGTCCGATAAAAGTCGAATGGAATTAAGCACATTAAAAATGATGACTGGCTTAAATACATTCAGTTCAAAGTTGCCGCTGGCCCCCCCGATTGTCACAGCCGTATGGTTACCGAAAACCTGAACACAAACCATGGTCATGGCTTCACACTGGGTGGGATTGACTTTCCCCGGCATGATTGATGAACCAGGTTCATTTTCCGGCAAATGCAGTTCTCCGATACCGCTGCGCGGGCCTGAACCCAACCAACGGATATCATTGGCAATTTTCATCAAAGAAGCAGCCAAAGTATTAAGCGCTCCGGAGAATTCCACCAAAGCATCATGGGTCGCCAAAGCTTCAAATTTATTGCCAGCGGACTTGAAAGGCTTTCCTGTAAGTCCGCTGATTTTCTCAGCCGCCTTAATAGAAAAATCTGGATGTGTATTTAAACCTGTACCAACGGCAGTACCGCCTAAAGCCAATTCATAAATCCCGGGGTTAGCTCCTTCAATGCGCTCAATGCCATGATTGAGTTGAGCCACATAACCCGAAAACTCTTGTCCCAATGTCAAAGGTGTCGCATCCATTAAATGGGTACGCCCAATTTTGACAACATCTTTAAATTCTTCGCTTTTTTTCTGCAAAGCATCTCTTAATTTCTTTATCATCGGTAATAATCTCCGGTGAGTCTCTTCAACGACCGCAATATGCATGGCTGTAGGAAATGTATCATTGGAAGACTGTGCCTTGTTGACGTCATCATTAGGGTGAATGGGGTTTTTAGTTCCCATAACTCCACCAACAAGTTCTATAGCACGGTTAGAAATGACTTCATTGGCATTCATATTGGTCTGGGTACCGCTCCCTGTCTGCCACACCACCAGAGGAAAATGCTCATTGAGCTTGCCGGCAATGACTTCATCAGCGGCCTTAACAATCAATTCCGCTTTATCTGCCGACAAAATACCTAAATCCTTATTAGTCAATGCCGCGGCTTTTTTAAGTAACCCTAAGGCACGGATAAATTCTTTAGGGAACCTGTCCTCGCCGATTTTAAAATTCTCAAGCGACCGTTGGGTTTGTGCGCCCCAATATTATCGGCAGGAACTTGAATCTGGCCCATGCTATCGCTCTCAACACGGTAAGTCATATTATTCTTTTCTTATACAGATAAGGTTTCCTAAGTCGTCCTTCAGACATTCCAGGAGGCTCCTTACATTAATTCTTTTTAACCGGAACAACGCCGGCTAATTCACCAATAACATTGATAAGTTCTGTATTCACTGGAACGACGACTTTGGAATTGCTCTGCAAAGATTTCTCAGTCGCTTCCAAACGGCGCAAAAGCTGCGCATTGCCGACAAAATATTGATTAGCGGCTTCATTGACCAAACGAATGGCCTCCGCTTCACCCTGGGCTTGCAAAATACGCGCCTGTTTAATACCTTCAGCTTTTTTGATTTCAGCGCGTTTCTGCCCGTCAGCTGCGGTCTCAGTGGCGGTGGCAAAATCCACTGCCGCAATTTTTTCATTTTCCGCTTTAACGACCTTATTCATGGTCTCCTGAACGTCTTTAGGCGGGTCTATCTCTTTAAGCTCGGTGCGGACAATTTCCAAACCCCAACTGGCCGTTTCCTTCTCTAAAATGGTGTGCAACTCGGAATTAATGCGCCCACGTTCACTGTTAGCGGTCTTTAATGTCATGGTACCTATGATGTTACGTAATGTTGTCCTGGCTAAATTGACAATCTGCCATTGGTAATTGCCCACATTATATTGGCAATTTTTCACATCATCTTCGGTAGGCTTAACCTTATAATAGACCTGGGCATCGACCTTGGCATTTAAATTATCGTTAGTGATAATTTCCTGTGGTTCGGCGTTCACCATTTGTTCGGTAATATTAACCAAATATATGTTCTCAACTAAAGGAATGATCCAATTAAAACCCAAATTGGCAAAACGGTTGTACTTACCGAAACGTTCAATCAATCCACGATGAGTAGGACGCACAATACGAATACCTGAAAAAGACAATAAAATGAAAAATATAAATAAAATCAATATGCCTTCCATAAACTCTGCTCCTTCCTCCCAAAGGGAGTTTAACAGCCGATAGGGAATCCTCAAGCTCAAAAATTTAATAAATAATGAGTCAATAGCCTCACACCAGCACCAGTGGCACCATGCCCATAATAGAACCGGCCATGGCCTTCTACAAAGGCACTACCCGCAATGTCCAAATGGGCCCAAGCCGTATCCCCCACAAATTGATGTAAGAATTCAGCTGCTGTGCAGGCGCCCCCTCCCCGAATGGTACTTGTATTCTTTAAATCTGCAATCGGAGACTTAATATACTCTTTGATTTCCGGATAAATTGGCAGACGCCAGGCACGGTCATCAGTTTCTTGGGCACAGGCCAGTAACTCTTCGGCTAATTCATCATTATTAGAAAAAAGTCCTGAATAATCAAAACCTAAGGCCACTACACAAGCGCCGGTCAAGGTTGCAATATCAACCATTTTGATAGGTTTATAATTCTTGACCACATAACTAAAGGCATCCGCTAAAACCAAACGACCTTCAGCATCAGTGTTGCCAATCTCAACACTTTTGCCAGCATAACCGATAATCACATCCCCTGGTTTATAAGCCAGGGAGCCTATAGCGTTTTCAGCAATACCCAATACAAAGAGTAAATTCTTTTTTATACCGAGCTTAAAAACATTCTTTAAAATTCCGCAAACAGCGCCCGCCCCGCTCATATCGATTCTCATTGTTTCAATATGGTTGGTAGGTTTTAAATTCAACCCCCCCGTATCAAAGGTCATGCCCTTGCCAACAATGGCCGTATATCCTTCATCCTTTTTACCACCGGTATATTTGACTATGATTAGTTTGGGTTCCTTGGGACTGCCTTGATTGACTGCCAGATGTAAATTCAAACCTTTGGCCTTCAGTTCTTTTTCATTAAGTATTTCTAATGAAACTTTCTTTTGGCCTTTGATAAGTCCCTTAATGGTCTTTTCTAAATAATCACTGGTAATTAAATCCGCATTGTCATTAATCAAATCTCTAGTTAATTTTACGCCTTCACAAACCGCAACTGTTTGTTCATATTCTTTTTTAGGTTCGACAACAATGGTAACATGCTTATCTTTGACCACCTTATCATCTTTGTCTTTACTCTTATACTTATCCCACGTGTAAGTACCGATAAGGGCACCCTCAATAATAGCTTTAACGGCCCTTTCATCCTTGGTGTGAGGGATAACTTCTACACTTTTAACTTTCTTTAAAAAAAAAGACATTAAGGCCTTACGTATTTGAATACGCAAGTCTGTCAATGTCAACTTATCAACATTCCCCAAACCAACAAAAAGCAAATATTTCTTACCTTCTAAAAAAGGGAAAATTTCCCCTTTCTCAATATCTTTTTTAAGACGTTTGTCGTTCTGTTTTGAAGTTAATAAAACAATCGTCGCTTCTTGGTCATGTTTGGACTTTGGAGTGAAAGAAATCATTAATAATGCCTTTCTATAAATACTATTTATGGAAATATGAACGCTGTTCTATAGGCACATAATCGTGCTTGGCCTCTCCTGTGTAAATCTGGAATGGACGGCCAATTTTAGTGGAAGGATCTTCCATCATCTCTTTCCAATGAGCTATCCATCCAGGCATACGTCCAATAGCAAACATGACCGGAAACATATTCAAAGGAATACCAACAGCTCGATAAATAATCCCGCTATAGAAGTCGACATTCGGATAAAGTTTACGGCTGACGAAATAATCATCTTTTAACGCGACTTCTTCCAACCGTTTTGCTAAATCCAACAATGGATCATGGATGCCCAACTTATTTAAAAGATCATCCGCACATTTTTTAATGATTTTTGCCCGCGGATCAAAATTCCTATAAACGCGATGGCCAAAACCCATCAGACGGAAAGAACTCTCTTTGTCTTTGGCTTTGGCGATATATTTTTGCACATTGTCTCCATCTTGATGAATCATTTCCAGCATTTCAATGACAGCTTGATTGGCGCCCCCATGCAAAGGCCCCCACAGGGCACAAATCCCTGCTGATATGGAAGCGTACAGGTTGGCATGGGAACTCCCTACCAAACGCACGCTCGAAGTAGAACAGTTTTGTTCATGGTCAGCGTGTAGAATCAAAAGCACTCGCAAAGCGTGAGCAACCTCATCCACAATTTTGTAAGGATGCGTTGGAGAGGAAAACATCATGTTTAAAAAATTAGGAACGTATCGCAAATCATAGCGCGGGTATACGAATGGTTCACCGATGGATTTCTTATAAGAAAAAGCGGTAATAGTACGAACCTTTGATAGCAATTGTACGGCAATACGGTCGAACTCTTCTTGGGTAGGGTCTTCTTTAATCAACCCTGGATAATAAGCCGACAACGCGCAAATCATGGCGGACAAGATGGCCATGGGGTGCGTCGTAGATGGGTACGCGTCAAAAAAGTTCTTCATATCTTCATGAATCATGGAATGTTCATTAAAGGCCAAAGAAAATTTGTCCAGTTCACTTTGTGTGGGTAGATGGCCGTGGATTAATAAATAAGAGGTCTCAACAAAACTGGAGTATTCGGCCAATTGCTCAATAGGGATACCCCGATAACGTAAGATGCCTTTTTCCCCATCAAGATAGGTAATGGCGCTTTTGCAAGAACCAGTATTACCGAAGCCAGGGTCTAGCGTGATGTAACCTGTTGTTGTACGCAGTTTACTGATGTCAATCGCCTTCTCACCTTCAATTGAGACAACAACCGGGCACTCTATTTCTTTGCCATCTATATTGATTTTTGCTGATTCTGCCATAAGACCCCCTTAATTTTTTCCCATTATATTATTCGTCCTCAAACCCCGCAATGCTTTTTGATAGACTACCCATTAATCTCTCCAGAAATATAATAATGACATCACCCCAACACCTATTAAGTACAACCATATTGTATTAGAAATGAAATAAGGATAAATCATGAGTGCCAGACCAATAATAATCGGCTTATAATCTTTTTCTTTACGGCCATAATTAAACGCACACGTACCAATAATCCCAAATATTATCCAAGCCATGATTTTAGCAAAAGTAAAGCCAGAATGAGCTGGGTTGACCCCGTAGGCATTAAGCAGTAAGTTCATCCCTTGTTGTGTTGGCATCTAAATCCAGCCTAGATGGGCAAACGCACAGATACTTTTAGCATCCATTAATTTACCTTGTTTGAATAAACGCTTTACTTGTTTTTTAGAAATCAATTTAATGTCAATGACCTCATAATCTTCAGGGTTGGCTTTACCTGCCGTTAACCCTTCAGCTTTAATGATATGAATCACTTCCGTCGAATAACCCGGGACTGGATAAATCTTACCTAACTTCTTAAATTTTTTAGCACAATAGCCGGTTTCTTCCAACAACTCCCGCCTGGCACAAGTCAAAGGTTTCTCCGGAAGATCAATGGTTCCGGCCGGAAGTTCATAAATATAACGGCCCAAAGCAGGACGGAATTGGCGCAACATTACAACTATATTAGATGTCAAGAGCGGAGCTATAATTACAGCTCCAGGATGATTAATAAAACTAATATGAATGGTCTTGCCATTAGGCAAAACGACTTTTTGACGGGATCTGAAATCCAATGTCTTCCTCAATTGACTCCTTCAAACAACAGGTATTGTCTGTTGCATGGACGGACGTTTGTTAATCTGTTCAAACCATTGGGCCAATTTCCCCTGCACTTTTAAATGGGGCAGACGAAAATGGATATAACCAATGGCAGAGGCCACCGCTATGGATGCTAAATTAAATTCGCCAAGCTCATTCAAATGCGCTTCAATGTATTGATACCCATTAAGAATCGCGTTCTCGCTGTTGGTCACAAACTGTGCGTGAAAATCTTGAGGGTGACGGACCTTCTCCATATAAACATAAATAGCTATTGTCACCATATCATCAGCCATGGATTCCCATTTTAACACCTCATAACGGGCCTCGCCTGATAATGGAATAAGCCTTGTCTTACTGTCTTGCTCATCAAGATACTGACAAATCACAACGCTATCATAAATAACATCGCCATTGTCTAAAATGAGGGTCGGCACTTTGCCCAAAGGGTTACTGTCTAACAGTTTTTGGGACTTATGGGCCAAGTCCTCATCAATTAAATCCAAACGGATCCCCTTTTCTAAAACCAGAACCCTTACCTTTCGGGCATAGGGTGAACGTTTGGTATAAAATAATTTCATAACAAACCTCTATCTTGCAAGTTAATTAACAACACTTGCTATTTTATGTAATATCCTGCAACCCGCCATCTCCCGTCTTTATCCATCATGGAAGTCACTGTTTCAACAGCGGTCTTCTTGTCCTCAAAAGAGGTATCAAACTGAATAACAACGTATTCTCCATCAGGGGCCCCAGGCATTGAAGTCATATATTGCGTACTTTTTACCTGTCTTCTTAGTGCCTTGCCCAAAGGGATCCTTACGGCTTTAAGGGTCTGTTCCCATTGAGATTGGGCCACAGCTGCTTTAAAATAACTTGCCGCTCCCGACCAGCTTTGGGCATTGTCTCCATTATCTACCAATTGAAGCCAGTTTTGCGCAACTGTGACGGCCGCCTGCTCTTTGGCCTGATCTGACGCAATGGCAACACCACAAATACCTGCCAAAAAAATTAAAACGCCCAAAAATATTTTTCTTATCATATTTAACTCTTTATGTTCTCGCCAATTTACGTAACACCGTCTGTAATATGCCCCCATTACGAAGATAATCAACTTCCACGAGAGTATCTACACGGGCCAAGACTTTAAACTGTTTTTGGTTGCCATCAACAGACTTAGCGACCACCGTTAACTCTTGTTTAGGTTTTAAATGATCTGTCAAATCAACAAAATCAAAAACCTCGTCGCCTTTAAGTCCAAGGATGGAGTAACTCTCACCCGGCTTAAATTGGCACGGCAAAACACCCATGCCGCAAAGATTGCTGCGGTGAATACGTTCGAAACTTTCGGCGATAACAGCTTTGATGCCCAAAAGTGTCGTTCCCTTGGCCGCCCAATCGCGGGAAGATCCTGTACCATACTCCTTACCAGCTAAAACAATCAACGGTGTTTGATCTGATTTATATTTCAACGAAGCATCATAAATGAACATTTTCTCATTGGTAGGCCAATAAATTGTCCATGGCCCCTCTGTATCAGTGGCAATTAAATTACGTAGACGAATATTAGCAAATGTTCCTCGGGTCATCACCCTGTCATTACCTCTGCGGGCCCCATAGCTATTAAAATCTTTTGGCTCCACTTTCTGCTCAATAAGATATTTCCCCCCTGGGGAATCTTTGGCGATGGAACCTGCTGGAGAAATATGGTCAGTCGTAATAGAGTCCCCCACCATAACCAAACAACGCGCCCCTTTAATGGTACCTATCGGAGCCAATTCGCGTTTCATACCAATGAAATATGGAGGATTTTGAATATATGTACTTTTGTCATCCCAATTAAATAAATCCGATTTTACCGTCTTAATTAAATTCCAATCTTTATTGCCTTTATCCACGCTTTTATAACGTTGACGGAAAATAGAAGCTTTAACGAATTTACCAGCCAGTTTATCGATCTCTTCTTGGGTCGGCCAAATATCTTTCAAATAAACCGGATTCCCTTTTTTATCATGCCCCAGAGGATCATGAACCAAATCAATATCTACACGCCCGGCCAGGGCATACGCAACAACCAACGGCGGAGAAGCCAAGAAATTGGCTTTTGCGTAAGGGTTGATGCGCCCTTCAAAATTACGGTTGCCCGACAAAACAGCGGCTGCTACTAAATTACCGTCACTGACGGCTTTGGCTACATGTTCAGGTAAAGGACCGGAGTTACCGATGCAAGTGGTGCAACCATAACCGACAATATTGAAACCTAATTTTTCTAAATATTTCATAAGTCCTGCGGATTTTAAATACTGATCTACTACTTGTGAACCCGGGGCGAACGACGTTTTTACATAACTGTGAGGGGCCAGGCCCTTCTCTACTGCCTTTTTGGCCAAAATACCGGCGCCAATCAGGACCGATGGATTGGAAGTATTGGTACAACTGGTAATAGCGGCAATAACAACGGCCCCATGCCCTATTTTTTCCGTCGTACCGTTTTGTACAATGGCACTGCGGTTTAAATCAGTTTCTGTCAAACCATAACCACGGGACTTGATATCGGCTGTCAATATTTGACGGAAATTGGTCTTTAAATCTTTGAGAGCAACCCTGTCCTGCGGACGTTTAGGGCCGGCTAAAGACGGCTCAACTGTCGATAAATCCAACTCAACCACATCCGAATATGTACATTCGACAGTTTTACCGGTATAAAAAAGCCCCTGCTCTTTATAGTACTTCTCAACTAAAGCCACCTCTGATGCGCTGCGGCCGGAAAGCCTTAAATAACGGAGCGTTTCTTCATCAACGGGAAATAGGCCGATGGTTGCGCCAAATTCAGGGGACATGTTGCCAATGGTGGCCCTATCGGGCAAAGACAAATATTTTAACCCTTCACCGAAAAATTCCACAAATTTTTCTACCACCCCTTTTTTACGTAAAACTTGAGTAACGGTCAAGACCAAGTCCGTGGCCGTGATCCCTTCCTGTAATTTCCCTTTAAGACGAAAACCTACCACCTCCGGCAAAAGCATATAGATCGGTTCCCCCAACATGACGGATTCCGCTTCAATACCACCCACACCCCAGCCTACAATACCAAGACCATTAATCATCGTTGTATGCGAATCAGTTCCCACCAAACTATCAGGATAAGCAATCACTTCCTTACCTATCTTTTTCTTTAAAACACCTTTGGCTAAATACTCAAGGTTTACTTGGTGGACGATACCAGTCGCTGGCGGAACCACACGAAAATTCTGCAAAGCGCTTTGTCCCCATTTAAGAAATTCATAGCGCTCCCTGTTACGTTCAAATTCCAATTGTACATTTTGTGCCAAAGCTTTGCTGGTACCAAAAACGTCCACCTGCACTGAATGGTCGATAACTAAATCGCATTGCACCTGGGGATTGATTTTCTTGATATCCCCTCCCAAATGTTTCATAGCATCACGCATGGCAGCTAAATCAACAACACACGGCACGCCTGTAAAATCCTGTAGGATGACGCGGCCAGGTTTAAAAGCAATCTCTCCTTTTTGTCCATTGGGTTTCCAGTTAGCGATTGTCTGGATATCTTTCAAGGTCACTTGATAATCATCAAAATTACGAATGGCACTTTCTAAAAGGATACGGATAGAAAACGGCAATTTAGTCAGATCCAGGCCTGCGACTTTAGCATATTTAGGTAAAGAACAAATTGTATAATTAGTTGGACCTACACCAAGAGTTTTACGGACGGATTTTGGATCAAAGGATGGCATACAATTCTCCTTCTTTTAAAAGCATTAAAAACGTTTCATTATAGGCAAAGCATTAAAAAGCGTCAAGGTGACTTATTAAAAATGACTTATTAAAAGAACTAGATGACTCGATCGTTACCACCATCGATAGGAATTTGGGCCCCTGTGGTCTTATTAAAAACTGACCCAGCTAAAGCACACACTAAATCTGCTACGTGTCTAGAAGTGATTTCGACTTTAAGCAAATTTCTCTTCTTGTACTCTTCTATAGATACCCCGTAATGTTCGGCACGTTTTTCTAAAACTTCTTTTGTCCAGATGGCTGTGTCAAAGATCTGGTTGGGATGCACTACGTTGACCCGTATACCTTTGCTGGCTAATTCCAAAGCTGCTATTCTGGCCAATTGAGTCAGTCCTGCTTTAGCTACCGAATACGCACCTGCCCCTGGCCCGGGGGCCGATACATTTTTAGATCCAATAATAATCATTGTAGGATCCATGCCATAAATCAAATAAGGTACCGCGGTCTTAACGAGACGCTGATGCGCCGTTAAATTAATCTTTATACTTTTCTCCCAAGTGGTGGAATTCATACCTGCAAGAGTTTCGCTAGGGGGAAAAATACCGGCATTACTGATAACAATATCTAGGCCACCGAAGTGACGTATGGTTTTTTCAACAGCTTTTTGTAAATCAGAATCTTTAGTTACATCACATACGGTTCCCACAACATTGCCTTGGGTAAAAATTTTAGTAATGTCTTTCCGGATATCCGCTGCAACCACATGAGCTCCGCTAGATGCCAAATTCTCCACACAGGCCTTGCCAATACCACTGGCAGCACCGGTGACCAAGGCAACCTTACCCTGCAAGGCCAAGGGCCTAAAGTTCTTAGCAAGTTTCGCTTGCTCCAATTCCCAATATTCCATCCCGAAAATATTTTTCTCAGACAGGGCCTTCCAACCGCCTAATCTTTCTGCCCACTGAACCGCTTCAATAGTATGATCGACAATATCTGAAACTATCCGTGCCTCTTCAATAGATCGACCAAAGGTGACTAATCCCCTACCAGGCCATACTGCCCAACGCGGAGCTAAGTCTAAACATTTGAGCTTCCCATCTGTGTTACGGTCAAAATAAGCTTTATAGTTCTTAGAATAGCAAACAACATCATCGACAACATTTTTACGAACAATCACAGGTTTCGGTTTAGTACGAATTACGTGGTCAGGGGTTAATGTGCCGCGGGAAGCCACCAAATTAATGTTAGGTAAATTGGAAAAACCTACGGA
>JAJXTI010000100.1 GCA_021783915.1 bacterium | reverse complement strand
GAAAATGAGCGCGGGTACCGGAGTGATGCGCAGTGAATTTAATACGGACATCAAAAAGGCGGTTCATATCTTTCAGATTTGGATTCTACCGAATAAGCGGGGGGTACCACCGGAGTATCAGCAGACAACCATACAAAAATTTCTTAAAGACGGTTTATTGTTGATTGCAAGCTCTCAAAAGGGCGCGGACACGATATTCTTACAACAGGATGCGCAAGTTTTTATAGGATGTTTTAAGACCGCAGCAAAGTATTCTTATAACATTAAACCCAAACGTGGCCTTTGGCTGCAGATGACCGCAGGTCATACGGTTGTTAACGAGCAAGAATTAAATGCCTCTGACGCTGCAGCGGTCGAAAATGAACCTGCCCTTACCATTAAAACGCTCAAGGACAGTAAATTTTTATTATTTGATCTGGCCTAAAATGGGTGTTGTGTATCAAATAGATTGACGAATCACCCCATATCCTGTACTGTATGTCTACATTTCAAATAAAACTACCGTAAGACTTTTCTGGTTGATCTTCAGTTAAGCCTTCTAGTAATCAAGTTTCTTTTGTTTGAGCCCGAACATTTACTAGATTGATCCCTTGGAATGGTTTCCCTGGGGCATGGTGGGCATTTTGAGGCACTAATCCATATGGTCCAGGAACTCCCTATTAAGAATCCTCAAATTTTTCCGTTTCGATTCAAGAGATATTTTGAATCTAGAAATAATAAGATTCGGATATTTGGTCAGTGCGAAGTAACAGGCAAAAACTTTGAAATACATATCCCTGTAGAAGGTTTTTTTCTTTATTTACAAGGCTTTAAGAACATTGCTGAAGCCTTAACAGGCACTTCCGAAGAAGACCGTGAATTTATTTTAACAGGAGTTTCGCCGGAAGGCCGGAAAATCCGTATTAGCTAACCTTACGTGAGCAAAGTTTATGAATATTGAACAAGAAATCGATGATCTTATTCACAAGAGTGGAGCAAATTATCGCGAATGGTATGTAGGCCTAGCCATTAATCCACGGGAACGGTTATTTACCGGCCATAATGTCAGCGAACAAAGCGGAGTATGGCTTTTTCGGGATGCGGGCTCAGAGGTGGGCGCCAGGGATATCGAGGCTATTTTTCTAAAAAAAGGTTGTAAAGGCGGCACCTTTAAGAGAGATAGTTCACGACATGTCTATGCTTATAAAATGACGCGAACAACACGGGGCTAGCAAGGACAAGGAGCTTAAATAATTCGTTTGACAGAAGGACAAATAGTTGTCATAGTGACAATTGATACTGTGGTAAATAAAGAAGAGTCTTAAGGCCGTAAGGTGGAAGGCATCATCTTGCGGCCTTTTTTCTGCATGCAAAAGTTGTTTTTTATGGACTTTTGCATTCTGAGTGCCATTCATGCGGTGCCGTTATTTACTCAAATTGTGTAAAAAGGAGGTAGTAAGTAATGGCTAAAGGAACTGTAAAATGGTTTAATGACCAAAAAGGTTTTGGCTTCATTACTCCTGAGAACGGGAAAGATGTATTTGTACATCACAGTGTAATTCAAGGTGAGGGATACAAATCATTGAGCGAAGGTCAAGCTGTTGAGTTTGACATCACAACCGGTCCCAAAGGGGAACAAGCTCAAAACGTAGTAAAAGTGTAGTTGTTAAAACAAGAAAGGCTTGGGGTAATCCTGGGCCTTTTTTGTTTTATATCGGCCAGTGAATATTTTGCCAGCTGCCGATCTCATAATAGTCATTGTGCCTACCATTTTAATGAGGTATACTTAATACTTAACATAAGGATTTAAATAGATAATTTCTTCCAGAATAGATATATCGATCTTCTTTCTGAAATCTGCCGACTTACCTTCTATTTATTTTCAAGATATTTTTTAGATTGTCCAATATATCTTCAAAAAGGAGCGCCGAAACAAATGTTGCATGGTTAAGGAAAGCGTAGGCGGCCTTTTACAGAGAAAAAAGATAAATTAAAGAGCAGTAAACGAAAAACAACGGGAAAATAAAGGGGAAGAAAATTTTATGGCTAAAGAAGAATCTATTGAGGTGCAAGGTGTTATCCAAAAAGCATTATCCAATGCCCAATATACTGTCACAATGGAAAACGGGCATTCGATAACTGCCTATCCTGCCGGTAAAATGAGGAGATTTTTTATTAAGATCCTCCCTGGAGACAAGGTCACAGTCGCTTTATCCCCATATGATTTAAGAAGAGGAAGAATCACGTTCCGACATAAGGCATAGTTGGTAGATATCTTAAAGGATGAAAGGTGAAGAGTATGCTTAAAAAAGTAATAACTTCCAGGAAGGGAAGAAAATGTAAGTATCATGGCTGTAAGCATATTTTAAGCATCTATAACCATGAGGCCTACTGCTATATTCATGCCGACCAGAAAGAAAAGGCCCCCCTTTCTAAATCAGGCAGAGGGAACAAATGAAGATTAATGATTTAGCCCTTGTTATCAAAGGCGCCATTGAAGGAGATAGCGATATCGATATCACCGGCTTAAGCGGCACAGAAAACGCAAGGCCCGGTGACTTAACATTTGCTACGGATGACAATAGACTGGCCTTGGCTGAAAAAAGCCAAAGTGCATGTGTGTTAACTACGAACACAGTTAGAACTTCCACTAAAACCCTCATTAGAGTCCATAATCCTAAACTTGCTTTTTTAATTTTATATAAGGCATTTTATAAGCAGACCCTGAGAACGCCCTTTACCCATCCGTCTGCAGTCATTGCTGACACAGCGCAACTGGGAAACAATGTCTGGATAGGACCTCATGTGATCATTGAAGATAAGGTCGTGATCGGCGATAATACCTTGATAGACAGCGGTTCGGTGATCAAGAGAAATTGTTCCATAGGTGCCTTTTGCCATATCTATCCCCGGGTCCTCCTTTATGAAAACACCGTACTCAAAGACAATGTTACCCTCCATGGGGGAGTGGTAGTAGGTTGCGATGGATTCGGTTATGTGAAAGACAAAGATGTCATTTATAAATTCCCCCAACTGGGTAAAGTCATTATCGAAGAAGATGTTGAGATAGGTGCTAATACGACAATTGACCGGGGATCTTTAGATGATACTATTATCGGGGCCAGATCAAAAATAGATAATCTTTGCCACATAGCGCATAATGTAAAGATTGGAAAGAATGTCATTATGGCCGCTCAGTGCGGGATTGCCGGAAGTACGGTCATAGGGGACAATGTCACCATGAGCGGGCAAGTAGCTGTTATCGATAATGTCACCATAGGCCCCAACGCGAGGATAGGCGGGCAAAGCGGTATTATTGGCGATATCGATGGTAATGCGGCTGTTTGGGGCTCACCGGCAAGGCCTGTGACCCAAACAAAAAGACAAATGGCGGTTTTGTCTTGGCTTACAAAGAATTTCTCATTGATTTCAAAAGTTGTGAAAGGTGGTAATTAAGATGAATTCAGAACCTGGTTTCTTTGGGCTTGGGATTGCACCGAAGATTTTACAGATACTGGAACGGATCAAGTTTAAAACACCTACACCGATCCAGCGCAAAGCGATACCCTTGGCCATTGAAGGCAAGGACGTGATTGGGATTGCCCAGACAGGTACGGGGAAAACGCACGCGTTTGCCATTCCCATGGTTCAGCACCTCGCACGCAAAGAAGGAATTGCTCTGGTGCTTGCCACGACACGTGAGCTTGCCGTACAAATCGATGAGGCTGTACGTGTTTTGGCAGGGCCTTTTGGAATGAAAACAGCCTGCCTGATCGGAGGCATGCCTATGCGTCCTCAGCGCGAAGCTCTTCAGAGGCATCCGCAAATTATCATAGCAACCCCCGGACGATTGATCGACCATATAGAAAACCATAATATATCTTTGGGCAAAGTCAGTGTCCTGGTCATCGATGAGGCCGATCGTATGCTTGATATGGGATTTGCTCCTCAAGTGGACCAGATTCTCAAGAATATGCCGCGTGAGCGTCAAACCATGATTTTTTCCGCCACTATGCCGGCTGAAATCGTACGCATGGTCAATAAATATATGAAACTTCCTGTCCATGTGGAAGTTGCCCCTTCAGGGACAACGGCTGAAGGCATCACACAGGAGCTTTATATTGTCAAACATGAAGCCAAGGCCATCCTATTAGAAAAAATTCTGGCCCAGCACCATGGTTCCGTTCTTTTATTTGCGCGTACCAAACATGGTGCCCATAAGATCGTTAAGGTCATCCGTGATAAAGGACACCGTGCGGCCGAAATCCATTCCAATAAATCTATGGGACAGCGCAGGGAGGCATTGGAGGGGTTTAAGTCCGGACGTTACCGTATTTTGGTGGCCACCGACATCGCCGCCCGAGGTATTGATGTGAGTCGTATCGAAACAGTCATTAATTACGACTTGCCTGATGATGTGGAGAATTATGTCCATCGTATCGGCCGCACCGGCAGGGCAGGATCCAAAGGGCATGCTATTTCTTTTGCCACACCGGATCAGAGCAGGGATGTAAAAAATATTGAAAGGCTCATCAATAAGCAGTTGCCGATCGTGAACCATCCGGAAGTTCCGGGCGAGAAATTCCACTCTCAGGGCAGGCCCGCATTTACTCCACACCAACGGGGATCAAAATTTAAGCAGGGCGGTGGCCATGCACAAAAACATCGGCCTTTTAGCGGCAGGAAAGAGAAGTTTAAAGAACGCCGAGGGAAGCATGAGGCGCGTTCTAAATTCGAGGGCAAAAAAGATTCTGCTCACAGCTAGGCAGCCGCGAACCGCTGGTAAAAATGTTTCCTTAGCACTTCTTGTTATCTGCAAAATTAAAATATTCGGGGTTTAATCGGCATGGTGGCGATTCTTTTGCCGGTGGTTACCTGTGTGCTATTATGAGATGTTGACAAATAGATATTCTTTTGTATGGTTTTTTATGGGAGTTTTTGTTTACTTATAGGGTGATATCAATGAATAATAGGTCTTGATAGTTGATTGTATTGTATGTAAATTTTTGGATTTTTTAAAAGGGTTTGGAAATATCTGACCGTATTCCCGAAGGAATCGATTAACCTGATGTCTCAAAATATGAATAAGAGTATTTTTGTTGTAAATAGGAAGAATGAATCGTTAGGCTTTATTAAAGCGACGGAAATGAATAGGGTTTTAATGTTAGATGGTAAGGATTTATTGATTGCTGATGATATTGCTTCCCGCTTAAAGAGTATTCTTTTTCTGATGAACCTTTGAATGAAGTCGCACAGATATGAGGACAGTTGTTTTTACGATCTCCCCTGATTTTTGGTAGCGGGGAAAATCATCAAGGAATTAAACTTACCTGAAGGCGTTCATATTAATTTGGTAAAAATGAGGAGATTGCTTTTCTGTGCCGTACGGGAATTTACTTATGATAGTCAAAGATCAAGTCACTGCCATTGTCATGCCTTAACAGGAAGAAGCTTTCTGAATATGGTTAAGGGAGAAGAAATTAAACAAGTTCTAACTTGATTCAATCAACTCCACCATAAGAAATAATGCCGTGGACCTTATTTGAGATAAAAAAGGAACTTTTTAGTATCAGCTATTGTCTAATTCCATGAAAGGGCCCGCTAGAGCAAATTCGCAGGGCATAAAATTAACCCGCGTACTCGCAGAGATAAAATTGGAGGAGAATATGGTAACAAAAGCAAGAATCACAGGGTTTCTGATGGTCGGTATACTGGCTCTATCAGCACCAATTGTTTATGCTGATGGTGGTACCATGGTAGGAGGGCAGACAACAGCCCCTACTGTCCCGGTATCTTCCGATCAAGGGGAGCATCAATGGAAAGATGGGCAGGAACATCATATAGAAGGCAGGCTTTTTCACAAACTGAACTTGACGGATGCCCAGAAGAAACAATTGGAAAACATTTGGCAGAAACAAAAGGAAGCAATGAAGGCGACATTTGAACAAATAAAGGCAAATAGAGAAGTTTTCAATAAAGAACTTGTTCAGCCGAAATGGGATATGAATAAGATCAATGGACTTCAAGCCCAATTAAAAACTCTTCAAGCTCAGATGGTTGACAGTCATTTGAATTCA
>JAJXTI010000010.1:14156-26247 GCA_021783915.1 bacterium | reverse complement strand
CCGATCTCTTAAAGGCGTAGGACGAAAAACAGCCAATCTGGTTTTAATCGAGGGCTTCGGGAAGCTGGGCGTGTGCGTGGATACCCATGTACACCGCATCTCCAACAGGATAGGGTATGTTAAGACCAAGACCCCCCAAGAGACAGAATTTGCTTTGCGTAAAAAATTGCCGACCCAATATTGGATCGAATACAATGCCCAGCTAGTCACCTGGGGGCAGAATGTATGTAAGCCGATATCTCCGCTGTGTTCCCGTTGCCCGATTAAAGATATTTGTCAACGCCTGGGAGTGAATACCAGCAGGTAATAAAGTTTTTGAGGGTTAAATTACCCGTATTTTCATAGGGTTAAGACAGGGATTTGTGCTTGACTTTTAACATAACGCGTGTTAAAAAAACATGCTTTTTAAAATGAGGCCGTGACTATGGAGCCCTTAAGAATCTGGACGAAGTCATTTGGCTGAATTTATCCCGCAGTTTTCCTACGGGATTGATGAAAACTGGGAAGAAATTTGATATATTAAAATTTATGGGAAAAACAATCGGTTTGACATATGATTTAAAATCGGAGTGGGTCAAGAATGATGATGATCCTCCCGATGCCGCCGCTGAGTTGGATGGGCCAGATACCGTTGAAGCCTTGACAAAAGCTTTTGAAAGCGCGGATCATAAAGTCCTTCGCATTGGCAATGCCCGTCAATTGTTGGCAGCCATCGGCAAGGGATTGCGCGTGGATTTGGTTTTTAATATCGCTGAAGGCCATCACGGCCGCAACCGGGAGAGTCAAATCCCTAATATTTTGGAAATGTTTCATGTTCCTTTTAGCGGGGCGGATGCGCTGACTTTGGGAGTCACCCTTGACAAAGCTGTGGCCAAGAAGTGCTGGATAGCCGACGGAGTTCCAACGGCCAAGTTTTTCGAAGCGACCCTGCGGGATGATCTAAAGAAACTCAACACACTAGGTTATCCTCTGATTGTTAAAACATCGCAGGAGGGGACATCCAAAGGCATCACGAAGAATTCCCGCGTCGAGAACTTAGAACAATTAAAGACAGAAGTTGAAAAGATTTGTAATGTATATAAACAACCGGCTTTGTGTGAACAATTCATTAAAGGAACGGAATTCACTGTGGCGGTCATAGGCAATGAAGATCCCATTGCGTTACCTGTCGTGCAATATGCGGTTGGCGGTAACACCAATATGGGCAATGAATTTTACTCTTATGAACATATCGTGACTAAAAGTGTACAATATATTTGTCCGGCCTCTGTTGAGGCCCCCGTGGCCGAGAATCTACAGGAGGTGGCTATCGCTGCCTACAAGTCTGTCGAATGCCGTGATTTCGGACGAGTGGATTTTCGCGTGAATGAGAAAGGCCTGCCGTATGTGCTTGAAATCAATCCATTGCCGAATTTAAGCCCATCGGAAGTTTTCCCCATGTGCGCCAAAGCCTATGGGTTGACATATAATCAATTGATTAACAAGATCCTTGATTATGCCCTCGATCGCTACGGGCTTTTAGAGCCACAGGAGGCTTTTACCCGACGATGAAAACCACACTTTCGCAAGACCAGGTTTTTGATAGTCAAACATCCCGCCCTAATATACCTTTGACTCCCGATGAAGAACGTATTTTAGCTTTGTATCCCGGGGGCACTCATGCTGATTGGGAAGATTGGCGTTGGCAGATTAGAAATCGTATTCGTACCTTAGACAGTATCCAAAGAATTATGAAGCTGACTCCCTGGGAAGAACACGGGGTCATCGGTGCGGGGGACAAATTGACCATGTCAATCCCACCGTATTTTGCGGCATTGATTGACCCAGAAGATGCAGGCTGTCCCATTCGTCTGCAATCAGTGCCTCAGGAATATGAATTTGAGACTGCCCCTGAAGAGATGCTCGACCCGTGCGGGGAAGATAAAAGTTCTGCTGTGCATGGCTTGGTGCATCGCTATCCGGATCGCGTGTTATTTTTGGTCAATGAGATGTGCGCGATGTATTGTCGTTACTGCACGCGTTCGCGTATGGTCGGAGATGGAAACCATACGCTTAACGCATCGACCTATGATGCGGCGCTTAATTATATCCGCCAGCATAAAGAAGTCCGTGATGTGCTTATCTCCGGTGGGGACCCTTTAACATTAGGAGACCGGATGCTTGAATATATTATATCTTCGGTGAGATCCATTCCGCACGTTGAATTTGTACGTATCGGCACCCGTATTCCCGTGACTTTGCCTCAACGCATCACTCCTGAGCTTCTGGCCATGTTTAAAAGATATTCACCCATTTGGATGAGCGTTCATTTCAATCATGCCAAGGAAGTGACCCCACGCGTCAAGCATGCCTGCAACATGATTGCGGACGCGGGTATTCCCATGGGGAGCCAGACAGTGCTCTTGCGCGGGGTCAATGATAACCCTGAAGTGATGAAGAAATTATTTCATGAACTCCTAAAAATACGTGTACGTCCTTACTATATTTATCAATGCGACCCGATTGTTGGCAGCCGGCATTTTCGTACCAGCGTCGAGACAGGGGTCAATATTATGCAGAATTTACGCGGCCACACGACTGGTTATGCCGTGCCGACCTATGTCATTGATGGCCCCGGTGGCGGAGGCAAGATCCCCATAGCCCCGGAATACATTGTCTCCCATTCCAATGGCCGTTATGTCTTAAAGAACTTCGCTGGGGAGCTTTACACCTATGTGGACCCAGCTTACTAAAGTTTGACATTTAACACTTCTGTACTATAATAGACAAACTTTTATAGGGTAAGTATTAGTTCAATGGTAGCCCTTCGGCCTGAGGCCTCAGGGTCAATTCTCCCAGCCGTTTTGATTTGCTTAGCGAAGGCAAAACAAACCAGTGGGGTCATTTAGGAGTTGAGATTTTCATGTTGGAAGTAAAAATTAACGACAAAAACAGTTTTGAAAAGGCCATGCGTCAATTTAAGAAGCAATGCCAAAAAGATGGCTTTTTGGTGGAATTGAAAGAACGCCGCTTCTATTCCAAACCTTCTGACCGCAAACGCAAAAAAGGCGGGAAGTAGTTTTGTAGTAAACATTTAGAATATTTAGGGCGGACCCATGTGTCCGCCCATATATTTTATGATTAAAATCAAACGCGCCCTCATTTCCGTTTCCGATAAAACAGGTTTAGCAGAGTTTGCCAAAGGGCTCCATAAATTAGGAGTGGAAATTATCTCCACCGGCGGCACCTCGGGGCTGTTACGTTCCGCTAATGTCCCCGTCAAAGAAGTTTCTGAGTATACAGGATTTCCCGAAATGCTGGATGGAAGGGTCAAGACCCTGCATCCTAAGATCCACGGCGGACTTTTGGCCGTGCGTGACAACCCTGAACACATGAAACAACTTGAACAGCACGGTATCGGTGTGATTGACATGGTGGTGGTCAATCTCTATCCTTTTGAGAAGATCATTGAGAAGAAGAACGTGGGCCTTGAGGACGCCATTGAAAACATTGATATCGGTGGGCCATCGATGCTGCGTTCTGCCGCTAAGAATTATAAAAGCGTCGCCGTCATCTGTAGTCCGGCCCGTTATACGGAAATTTTAAAAGAACTGGAAAACAACAGCGGTATTCTCTCCGACAAAGTCCTGGTTAATTTAGCTATCGAGGTCTTTGAGCGTACCGGTCAATATGACAGGACAATCGGTAATTTCTTAAACAACCGTTTCAAAGCGGACAATGCATTTTCAGATTTTCCTAAAGAATTTCGTTTGGATTTTTTTAAGTTACAGGATTTACGCTACGGAGAAAACCCTCATCAATTAGCTGCCTTTTACAGTGAAGCCAAAAAGAAAGAAGGGTTAGCTTCGCTCAAACAGTTGCATGGCAAGGAGCTTTCCTTTAACAATTTTCTGGATTTGCAAGCGGCCATTGATATCGTTCGTGAATTCGACAAACCTGCCGCGGTCATTATTAAACACAACAACCCTGCCGGTATCGCCCAAGACAAAACTTTAGAAGCAGCTTATAAAAAAGCTCACCTTTGCGACAGCCTGTCGGCTTTTGGCGGGATCATCGGGCTTAACCGGCCGGTGGATATTAAGACCGCTCATGCCATTATCAAAAGCGGTTTTATGGAGTGTGTGATTGCTCCTGGATTCGAAAAAGATGCCCTTGAAATCCTTCGGGGAAAAAAGAACCTGCGCCTTATAGAACTCGATATTTATGGAATACTTGAAGAAAAATATGATTTTAAGAAGGTCTCCGGGGGCCTTTTATTGCAGGACAAAGATAACCGTCAGTTAAAACCGGAAGAAGTCAAAGTTGTCACTAAAATCAAACCTACCAAGGCGCAAATGGATGCCATGCTTTTTGGTTGGAAGATCATTAAGCATGTCAAAAGTAATGCGATTGTTTTAGTCAAAGGCACTCAAACTATCGGTATCGGTGCGGGGCAGACCAGCCGTGTCGATTCCGCCGTGCACGCCATCAGAAAAGCTGGAGCAAAGGCCAAGGGTGCTGTTCTTGTTTCCGATGCCTTTTTACCTAAAGAAGATACCGTGACGTATGCCGTTAAGGCAGGACTCAAGGCGATTATTCAAACCGGCGGGTCCATTATGGATGAGCAGGTCATCAAAGAAGCGAATAAACGAAAAATCGCCATGGTCACAACCGGAATCCGCCACTTTAAACATTAAGCAACACACCACGCGGGATTTCCCAAAAATGAACTCCCCTCACGAATACCTCAATTCGTTGACGAATTTTGAATCCTATTTGCATGAAATTATGCCGGATGATTTTCATTTAGACAGGATCAAAGAGCTGTTGTCCGCCTTGTCCCATCCTGAAACCAAATTAAAAATCATCCATGTCGCAGGCACCAAAGGCAAAGGCTCAACATGTGCGATGATAGCCAGTATCCTGCAGCAGGCCTCTTTTAAAGTGGGGCTTTATACCTCGCCGCATTTGCACAGGGTCAATGAGCGTATCCGTATTTTAGACAAAAATAATTTGCACAGCAAAGGTGACTTTACTGGCTCTATCAGCGATGATCAGATGGCCAGGATCATTAACCTCATCCGTCCGGTTGTCGCGGTGATTGAGAACAAAGGAGGTTTTTTGACTTATTTTGAAGTTCTAACCGCTATTGCCGCGGTGTATTTTGCCCAAGAACAGGTCGATTTTGCTGTTTTAGAAACGGGTTTAGGCGGCAGGCTGGACGCGACCAATGCTTTTGATGCAGGGATCGCGGTGATCACGCCGATCAGTTTGGATCATATGAAGATTTTAGGCAACAACTTAAAACAAATCGCCCGGGAAAAGGCGGGTATTATCAAAAGTTCCCGACAGAAAGTAGTCATTGCTCCCCAAAACGAAATAGCCATGGAGGTGCTGAAGGATCGTTGCCGTGAGGTTGGTGTTGAACCGCAGATGGTTCACTCAACCCAACATTTAACAATTGCTTTAAAAGGAGAACATCAAATTATCAACGCCTCGTGCGCGTTGGCCGTGACAAAAATTCTAAACCAACAAGGCATAGCCATAAGTCCACAGGCCATAGAAAACGGATTAAAGAAAGTGCGCTGGCAGGGCAGGTTTGAAGTGGTCAAGGAAAAGCCTGTTGTTGTTGTTGATGGGGCGCATAACCCAGCCTCTGCCCAGGCCCTGGCCAAGACGGTTTTAGATGAGTATCCGCGGCGACGGATCATTTTGATTTTGGGGCTTTCGGCGGATAAAGACATCAAGGCCGTTTGTGAGCCTTTAAAGTTAATCAGCGATTTTATTATTTTGACCAAGGCCCGACATCCGCGGAGCTATAATTTTGACCGCCAGCAGGCGCATGAAATCTTCTTTGGTAAAGAATGGTTCTTGACGGAAAATGTAGAAGATGCCCTGGCGTTCGTGCTCTCAAAAGCCAACAAAGAAGATGTGATTGTAGTTACTGGATCATTATTCGTGGTTGCGGAGGCAAGAGAATGTATCAATTTAAAGGTTTAGAAGATAGTATCGTGGCCATTGCCACACCTGCCGGTGTCGGGGGCATTGGCATCGTGCGTATTTCCGGCAAGCAGGCTTTGGCTATTGCCGATAACATTTTTCGTCCCAAAGGTCCGACCATGCCTTCTCAAGCCAAAGGCTTTACAGTCCATTATGGTTGGATCGCGCAAACCAGCGATCAGATTATCGACGAGGTCTTATTGACAGTGATGCGCTCCCCTAAAAGCTATACAGGAGAGGACGTTGTGGAAATCAGCTGCCATGGTGGTTGGGCCGTGGTCCGTTTGGTCTTGGGCGTTGTTTTAAATGCCGGGGCGCGTCTGGCGGAACCGGGGGAATTTACTAAACGCGCTTATCTTAACGGGCGCATGGATTTAACCCAAGCGGAGGCTGTGCTGGACATCATCCGTGCCAAAACAGACGCCTTTGTGCGCGTCAGTCAAAATCAACTCAAAGGACAATTGTCCCGGGAGATTGAGGGGGTCCGCGGCCAATTAATGAATGTCTATACGACACTAGAGGCCTTGATTAATTTTCCCGAGGATGATATCGATATGCAGACCCACGATGATGTTTATAACCGCATTGAAGAACAAAATAAACATATCCAAACCATATTAGCTAATAGCAATAACGGCCGTCTACTTAAAGAAGGCTTGCGCGTGGTGCTTTGCGGCAAGCCTAATGTAGGCAAGTCGTCGCTGTTAAACGCGCTTTTAAAACAGCAAAGGGCCATTGTGACGCATATTGCTGGTACGACTCGTGATGTGCTCGAAGAAGAAGCGCAGATCAAAGGTATTCCCCTTCATTTGGTCGATACTGCCGGTATCCTGAGCCCCAGGGACCTTATCGAGGAAGAGGCCGTCAGACGCAGCCACTTGTATATCCAAAACGCGGACTTGGTACTTTTGGTTTTAGATAACAGTACTGGCATGGAAGATCAGGACCACCAGTTGATAGAAAACCTTAAAGACCGTAATGTCATCGTTGTTATTAATAAAAATGATTTGCCGTCAAAGTTAGCGACTGCGGGGCTTGCCTTCGAACAAATTGTTAAAGTTTGCGCTTTAAAGGGCCAAGGTCTTGACGAACTCGAAGAGACGATTGTCAAATCCGTCTGGCAAGGGGAGTCTTTGGATACACACGCGGTGTTAGTCAGCAATTTGCGCCATATTCAGGCGCTTAAGCAGGTGGTGGTGGAGCTTGAAGCGGCTGCGGGACTCATGGATGACGGGCTGTCTATCGAATTCATTAGTGAACATATTAAAGCTGCCGTCAATCAACTGGATGCTGTTTTAGGCCGTAATATCGATGAGGATTTATTAGATAAAATATTCAGCGAGTTTTGTATTGGTAAGTGAAGGAGCTTCGGCTCTTGGTAAGTTAAAATAGCTGTTCATAATCAGGGGAGAGTTGAATATGACTAAAGAAAAACTTCACTTTGCTGTAATTTTAGCCGGTTGCGGCAACAAAGATGGGGCTGAGATCCAAGAATCCGTGCTTACGCTGCTGGCCATCGATAAGGCCGGACACCAGTATCAGTGTTTTGCCCCTGATATCGAACAAAAGCGAGCGCTTAATTTCTTGACCAATGAAGAGTTAAAAGAAAAGCGCAACGTCCTTGTGGAATCCGCCCGTATCGCCCGCAGCAAAATCAAACCTTTGTCCGAATATAATGTAAAGGATTTCGATATTTTGGTCATGCCTGGAGGCAGCGGAGTGGCTTACAACCTGTGCACATTCGCTTTCGATGGGGTCAATATGAAAATTAACCCTGACCTCGAACGGGCCGTGACGGGTACCTATAAAGCCCAAAAGCCAATCGGGGCCTTGTGCATTTCACCCGTTATCATCGGTAAGTTAATTGCCGGTGTGGAACTTACCTTTGGGCAGGACACACAAGTCAATGAGATTTTCCAAAAGATAGGGGTAAAAACAGTCAATACGTTTGCCCGCGACATTGTCATTGATAAAAAGAACAAGGTCGTATCGACCCCTTGCTATATGCTGGCGGATTCACGTATTAGTGAATTGGCCCAGGGGATAGAAAAATTGGTCAATGCTTTAATTGAGATGGTTTGATGGAAAAAGAATTTACCGGCCGGGGGGCTTTTTTAAATCCCGCCAACCGTTTTGAGAAGATTTCTTTCCAGCGTGATGAAGAAATTTCCGATGGTGAGTACCCTTTAGCTAAGACGGAATTCTTTAAAGATACTTCCAAATCCATTATTAGCTATAATGACAGCCCAGATTTATGTTTTGAAACCAGCCTTAATCCTTATCGTGGCTGTGAGCACGGCTGTGTGTATTGCTACGCGCGGCCTACCCACGAATACTTTGGATTATCCAGTGGTGTGGATTTCGAGAGTAAAATTTTCGTCAAAACCGATGCTCCGGCACTTCTTAGAAAAGAACTTGCCTCTCCTAAATGGAAGCCTCAAATCATTGTGATGAGCGGAGTGACCGACTGTTACCAACCTTTTGAGAAGAAATTCCAAATTACCCGCGGGTGCCTTGAGGTACTTCTTGAATTTCATAATCCTGTGGCCATTATCACCAAAAATAAGTTAGTTACACGAGACATCGATATTTTTAAACAAATGGCTGAATACCAGGGTGTGTGTGTTACGGTTTCGGTAACAACATTGGATGTCAAACTCGCCCGTGCCATGGAGCCCCGTGCATCGACCCCTCAAAATCGTCTTGCTACTATTGAAGCTTTGACGAAGGCGGGGGTTTCGGTTACGGTCAACGTGGCCCCTATTGTACCGGGGTTAACAGAACACGAGATCCCTTCTATAATAAAGAAAGCCGCAAGCGCTGGGGCAAGCGGGGCTGCATATGTGGTATTGCGTCTTCCTTATGCGGTCAAAGACCTCTTTGAACGTTGGCTTGTGGAATATTATCCTGATCGTAAGACCAAGGTCTTAAATCGTATTAAAGAACTTCGCGGCGGGGTGCTTTATGATTCCGGTTTCGGCCAGCGCATGAGTGGCCAGGGACTTTTTGCCCACCAAATAGCTGACCTTTTTGACTTATCTTGCCGCAAGCAGGGGTTATATAAAAAACGTATTGTCTTATCGGCAGATTCCTTCCAAAACCCTTATCAAAAACAGATAATGTTGTTTTAGGACAGCAAATTTCTTCCTCGGCGTTTCGTTTCAAAATATGTTATACTTTTCCCATGTTATTTCGTGAAAAAGCAGCTGTTATTGTTTTTATTTGTATTGCCTATATTTTGGTTATCGACCATCTTACCCAGTGGGGAAACCATTTATGGGAGAAAAACACAGGTAACCACGCACGCTATGCTGTCATGCAAAAAGGGAAGGTCGGCTTTATTAATGGGCGTGGGCGCCTGGTAATTCCTATGAACTATGAGGAAGGATCTAGTTATTCCGCCAAAGGCCTTATCCTGGCCAGGTCCGGAAAATTTTGGGGGTTTATTAATCATGAGGCAGAGGTAGTTGTTGATTTTCAGTATATTTGGGCCAAAGATTTTTCGCAGGGGCTAGCAGCCGTGGCCCGTAGACAAAAGGGGATGTTTTTCCCTGCCTTTGGTTTTATTAATGAAAATGGCCAGGAAGCCATACCTTTAAAATTTACCCAAGTTAAAAGTTTTACATCTGAAGGGTTAGCTGCCGTTAGAAAAGATTTGCTTTGGGGTTATATTGGTACAGATGGCAATTGGATGCTTAATCCTGCCTATGATGATGCCGATGATTTTCATCAAAACATGGCTGCGGTCAAAAAAAGCGGCAAATGGGGGTATATTGATACGCACGGAACTTGGGTCAGTAATCCCGCTTATGATGAGGCGGGTTATTTTTCGCAAGGGGTGGCCCCTGTAAAACAAAATGGTCTTTGGGGGTATATTGACCTTCAAGGTAATTGGATTGTAAAACCTACCTACACAGAGGCACATTCCTTATCTGAAGGGTTTGGGCTGGTCAAAGGTTACGATACCGTTGGGTTTGTGGACCATAAAGGTCGCCTTACGTTCTACGCAGGTAATTGGATTAATGCCAGAGATTTTTCAGACGGGTTAGCAGCTGTTGAGGTCAGTTCAAACTCTAAGAATCATTATATAGGCAAGTGGGGGTATATTAACAAGAAGGGAGATTTCATTATTCCCCCTAGGTTTGATTGGGCTTGGGATTTTCATGGAGGGCTTGCACGTGTAGGACTCACAGAAAATGATATTCGTAGAGGTTATGTTAATAAAAAAGGCCGCATGATTTGGGATCCTGCGGATTGGCAACAAAGTACTTATTTTCGTCGTAATATTTATTTAGTAGCAGCATTAGGGGGCTTATTTTATTTGTTTCTACTTGTTCGTTATATAAAATGGACCAGACGGATAAAAAAAGAAGCTGAAGAAGCCAGAAAAGTTGAGCAAACAAGAGCCCGACCTTCCCCATTAAAACCTTATTGAGAATTCGTGGAATTAATCTGCTGTTGCAGCAATTGCTTATAAATAGCCATCATTTTCTTAATCATTTCGGGGTCTCGAATTAAGGCCATGATTTTAGGGTTAGACATAAGAGAGGAATAATCTTTTAGGCGTATGGCCTCTGTGATTTTGGGGTCGTTGATAATGTCTTGGATACGTTTGTCTTTAGAAAGAGACTCAAGGTTTTCCTGGGGAGACGGTTTATCAATGGCGTAGTAATCTAAGGGTTTGATAATACGATAGATATAAGACATATGAATATCTTTATACATCACCTGTAGAGGTTTATTAACGGGAGGGATCATGGCCAGGAGTAAAAGGGTGATGATAACCATGGTCATGCCCCACAGTAAAGTCAATAAAGCCCCCCCTATACGGCTGACTAAGCTCAACTTGCCTTCTGGGTTAGTCATTTGCTTCCAAGAATGCAGAAAAAATCTAAATATCCAAGCTAAAATAAAAGGGCCAAAAAGACCGATACAAAGGCTTATAGGAATGTCTTTTGTCCAAGCGTAGTAAACAATACTGACAATAGTAGCAAGGATTAAAGCTAAAGGTCCTAGGATAGACCCTAAAAATCCACGGCTAACGCCCCTAAAGATCAGAAACACACAGCAGATGAGGGTAAGGGTATCTGTTATAGTCATAAAATTAACGTTGAGCTACGAATCTTATATAAAGTAGATAATAAGCGACCAAAAATATCAGATACAACGCAGGAAAAATAAGAAAGAATTTGACTGTCCATGGGAAATGCAGCTTGAGTTTGCTCTTGGCTTGTTTTTCTTTGATTTTATTATATTCTTCTAAACTTAACTGGGTCGTTTTCTTTTTTGTTTGTTCTTGAGCCATAAATGTTAGTATAACATCTACTAAAATTTTATCAATTTAATAGAAATATTTTATCAATTTTCTATAGGGAAACGGTTAAGAAAACACATAACGCCATGATCTATATGAAGTTATGCCATGATATTTTTTCTTGTTTTCAGTTGCTTTTTGATTTTTATGTTCTATACTACCTTTAACCTAACAAGGTGCCCCAGTTTAATTGTAAAATATAAAGGAAGCGTTTTATGAAAGCAGTCACTAACAAGCGTAGTGAGCCTCGTCATAACTGTTTTGTCCCTGTGGAAAGCAAAATTGAATCTTCTTTTGCTGATACTCAGACTATAGATATTAGCCGTCATGGTATTGGTTTTATTTCTTCCCATCCCCATAATATTAATGAAAAAATAGCCATAGAAATTCAGTTAAAGCCTAATACAGACCCTGTGTTGGTCATTGGGACAGTTAAATGGGTACGTAGAATTTCTGATGCTGAGCAATACCGTGTGGGACTCAATTATGATGAAGTTATTGCAGGGTCTCCTAGGCGTTTAGATCGTTATTTTGAAGAATAAGTTTTTGTGCATCACATCCCAAGTTTTGGCAAGGGATTACCCCATTGACTATGGACACTGAACGCAGGATGTTTGATCGTTTCTCAGCCCGTTTTCCCGCCAAATTTAAAGATACTAGGGGGGATTTCGGTCGGGATGTTTTTTTAAGGGATGCTTCAGCTTCTGGTGCACAGATTATCACACGTGACAGGTTGTTCTACAATGATCGCATAGCTTTGGAAGTTGAATTGCCTGATGGTATTAGCCCCATGGTTTT
>JAJXTI010000010.1:0-14146 GCA_021783915.1 bacterium | reverse complement strand
GGAGGGTTGTTTGGAGCAAACCAGCCAGTACAAACATGTGGGAGATTGGCCTGCATTTTGATGATGTTAATTTTATGAAAATCCAGCGTCTTTTTAAATTTACCCTCGAAGACTCTTCCCTATTTACTTAATTACCATCTTCTGTTATCTTATGCGATTATGACTTTTAAGTCTTTTTACCAATATCATGACGATGGAATAACTTTTTCCTCGCAAGAGGCCGCAGGCATTAAGACCATTTATGCGCCTTTGTGCGGGACTGATGACAGTGGTATCAAGTCCGCTATCAGCCCTAGTTTAAGCGGCGATATTAAAATTGATAAATACCATTACATTACTCAACCCACCTCAAGAGAAGATTTACGTTATCCTTTAAGGGAGTTTTTTGTATTTATTAAAGGGAAAGGTGTTTTTTCTTTGGCCCAAGAGAGCGCACCTGATTCGGCCTTTGTCACGATAGGACCTCTATGGCATCAATTTGAACGCACGCACAAAAATGCAGGCCTTAGTTTAACGGCAGTTAATTTTGTGCCATGTACGAATGAAACCATGGAATTGATGAAGGTTACTGTTAAGAATATTTCCCGTCACTCGGTCGCCTTAACGCCTACAGCCGCAATTCCCATTTTTGGCCGGTCGTTGGCCAATAAACATGACCATGAACATGTTACCGCTTTGCTAAACCGTATTGAACAGGTTAAAGAAGGTGTTTTGCTCAGTCCTACCATGGCCTTTAACGAAGAAGGCCATAGGGACATAAGTACTGTTTATTTTGTGTTTGGACGGCAAGATAAAGCGTCTGGGTTGGTCGGTAGTTTCCCGACCACGGAGAGTTTTTATGGAGAAGGCGGTTGTTTGAAATCACCAGAAGCGGTTGTCAAAAACCTTGAGCCTAACATGTTGAGGGAAGAAGAACGACAGGGAAAAGAAGCCGTGGGAGCGTTGCGTTTTAAAGATATCACATTAAAGCCTGGTGCAAGTGTAGATTACATTATTGGCATCGGCATTGCTTCCAACAGCCAACAGGCCAAAGATATTTTTGGCCGTTTTGATTCGCTGGAAGATTTTGAACGCGCCCTTATCAGCAATAAGAAATTTTGGCAGGAGAAAATTTCTTCTATCCAGTTTAATACCGGTCGGGAAGATTTCAATGCTTGGATGCGTTGGGTGACCCTGCAACCTATTTTGCGCAGGATATTCGGCTGTTCATTTCTGCCGGACCATGATTACGGTAAAGGAGGCAAGGGTTGGAGGGACATTTGGCAAGACCTGCTTTCTTTGATTCTTATTGAACCGCATTTAGTACGTGAAAATTTACTTAATAATTGCGCTGGTATCCGTATCGACGGCAGCAATGCCACGATCATCGGCACTAAACCCGGAGAATTTTTGGCGGACCGCAATGCCATCACCCGTGTCTGGATGGACCACGGTGCGTGGCCGCTTTTGACAGTGCTTTTGTATATTGATCAGACGGGTGATTTCGAGGTGCTTTTACAAAAACAGACCTATTTTAAAGACCCGCAACTATCGCGGACCACGGAAAAAGATTTGGGGTGGATAAGCCAGTACGGCAACCATCTTTTAGATAAAAAGGGAAAGGTTTATGAAGGCAGCATCCTTGAACATCTTCTGGTACAGAATTTAGTGCAGTTTTTTAATGTCGGTGAACATAATATCATACGTCTGGAAAGCGCTGATTGGAACGATGGTCTGGACATGGCTTTTGCGCGGGGGGAGAGTGCCGCGTTCATGTCTTTTTATGGAGGGAATCTCTTTAAACTTGCCGGTTTGATTGAGACTCTCGGACAAATAAAGAGGCAGTCAACGGTCCGTTTGGCCAAAGAACTTTTGATTTTATTGGACACTATGACCGATCATCCCATCAATTACGACCACGCAAAAGAAAAGCATGACCACCTTTTTGGAAAATATTTCCATAGTGTCCAGCCGGTTTTAAGCGGGGAAGTGGAGGATGTGGCCATCACGGATGTTGTTAAAGATTTACGCCATAAATCCAATTGGATTTATGGGCGAATTCGTCGTCAAGAAAACATCTCTGTGGAACACGGCGGTAAAAAATACCAGTGGTTTAACGGTTATTATGACAACAGGGGAGAGAGGGTTGAAGGCATCAAAGATGGTTTAATACGCATGACTTTAACCGGACAGGTTTTCCCCATTATGAGCGGAATGGCTGAGATCCAAGAAATCGAAGATGTAATTATAGCTGTTGATAAATTTCTCAAAGACAAGAAATTGGGCGGCTACCGGCTTAATACGGACTTTGGTCTCAAGTATTATTTGGATTTAGGCAGGGCTTTCGGTTTTGCTTACGGCACCAAGGAAAACGGCGCGTTTTTTAGCCATATGACAGTCATGTACGCGTATGCTCTTTACTCACGAGGGTTTGCCCGCAAAGGTTATGAAATTTTGCAATCGATTTACCGTATGGCAATAGATGAACGCAGTAAGATTTATCCTGGCATCCCTGAATATTTCGATTCCGAGGGGCGGGGAATGTACCACTACTTAACGGGTTCTGCCAGTTGGTTAGTGTTGACGCAATTGACCCAGGCATTCGGGGTGCGAGGGGCGGGCGGGAATTTATTGCTTTCACCGCAATTGGTAAAAGAAGAATTCAATAGTAAAGGGATCGCCAGTGTCATTTGCCAATTCGCCGGGCAACCGGTAACAGTGCAATACCATAACCCTAAGAAACTTGATGCCGGCTGTTATAATATTGGGCAGGTGACTTTAAATGGAGAGACCATCAAGGGCCAGTTGCTTAACCAAGCCTCTATCAAAATTGAACGTTCACAAATTTTGAATACTAACAAAGCTCACATCTGCGTGGCATTGGATCCTTGCACAATCAATCCTACCCAAACGGGGCTTAAACGTAAACAGAGGTGAGCTATGGAAATAGGAATCGTAGGGTTACCCAATGTCGGCAAGTCCTCGCTGTTTAACGCCCTGACAGGAGCGGCTGCGGCAGCAGAGAATTTTCCCTTTACAACGATTGAGCCTAATATAGGCGTCGTTCCTTTACCCGATAACCGTCTAAACCGTTTAACTCAAGAGTGGAATTCCGCCAAAATGACACCGGCGGGGATCCGGTTCGTGGATATTGCGGGAATTGTCAAAGGGGCCTCACAAGGAGAAGGGCTGGGGAATAAATTTTTGTCACATATTCGCTCGGTAGATGCCATTGCACATGTGGTGCGTTGTTTCAAAGATGATAATGTCGTCAACGTGATGAATGAACTTAATCCCCAGTCGGCAGTGGACATTATCGAAACAGAGCTCCTGCTCGCGGACATGCAGCAATGCCAGAAAGCTTTAGATAAATGGTCTAAACCGGCCAAGGGCGGGGACAAAGAAGCCATAACTAAATGTAATGCGCTTAATGATGCCATGAAAGCCTTTAATAACGGCATACCGGCACGACGTTTAAATAATATCCCGCTGGAGATCTTAAGTGAATTTCAATTTTTGACCGCCAAACCTTTATTGTATATCGCCAATACGGATGAAGGGCAAGCCGATGAAAACCTGCTTAAACCTTTGCGCGAGCGTACCTCGAAGGAAGGCGCGGCCTTAGTTAGTTTGTGTACTAAACTTGAGGCGGAAATTGTGCAATTGCCTGCTGAGGAGCGGGGAGCGTATTATGAAGCGGCAGGCATCACTTCACCGGGTTTGGCCCAACTGGCGCAGGCAGGCAAAGACCTGTTAGGGCTTATTTGTTTTTTTACGGCGGGACCACAGGAGACGCGGGCTTGGCTGGTTACTAAAGGGACATGGGCAGTCAAAGCGGCAGGAAAAATCCATAGCGACATTGAACGCGGGTTTATCCGCGCGGAAATTTATCGTTACAGTGACCTGGAGAAATTAGGCAGTTACAAGGCCGTCCAAGAAAAAAACCTTGTCACGCTTGAGGGGAAAGAATACCCTATGCAAGACGGGGATGTGGCATATTTCAGGTTTAGTGTTTAATCCATCTATGACCGAACAATTACTTAAACAACTGATTGATCTCGAGGGGAAATTGAGCAACCTCAGGGGGTATCTTTGACTTGGCCAACAAAGAAAAATCCATTCTCGAAATCCAGGCTAAAATGGCTGCCCAGGGTTTTTGGGATGACCAGGAAACTTCCAACAAGTTCATGCAGGAACTTAAAAGTTTAAAGAACGTTGTTGTGCCTTTTGCCGAATGTACCAAGCGCATTGCTGAAGCCAGGGAGTTTATCGTTCTGGCTGAAGAGGATGAGAGTATCCAGACGCAGCTTAACGAAGAAATCGTATCACTGACATCCATGATCGATCAGCTTGAACTGCAGGCGGTGTTGTCCGGACCTTTTGATAAAAACAATGCTCTTTTAAGCATTAACGCGGGTGCCGGAGGCACGGAAAGCTGTGATTGGGCCAACATGCTTATGCGCATGTACAGCCGTTGGGCGGATGAAAAGGGGTATACTTGCGAAGTCATTGATATTCTTCACGGCGATGAAACAGGTATTAAAAATGTCACGATGCGTATCGCTGGTGACAAAGTTTACGGTTATTTGAAATCTGAAAAAGGAGTGCACCGGCTGGTGCGTATTTCCCCTTTTGATGCCAATAAGCGCCGGCATACGTCTTTTGCCTCCGTGGAACTTATCCCGGAGATTGAAGACGATATTCAAGTCGAGATTGACCCCAGTCAGTTGCGTATTGATGTTTATCGTGCTTCAGGCCCAGGTGGGCAGGGGGTCAACACCACGGATTCGGCGGTACGTATTACCCATTTGCCGACGGGTATAGTGGTGCAATGTCAGAACCAGCGTTCGCAATTGCAAAATAAAGCGCAGGCGATGCGCGTTTTGCGTGCTAAACTATATGAATGTAAAGTGCAAGAACAGCAGGAACAATTAAACAAAGAGGCTGGTGATAAGCAAAAAATAGAATGGGGCAGCCAGATTCGCTCCTATGTACTCCATCCGTATTTGATGGTCAAAGACCACCGCACAGGGATAGAAACGGGTAACGCCCAAAAAGTTTTAGATGGTGATATTGACATTTTTATCCAGGGGTACTTGAGAACAAAACCCGAGGACAGGGACGACCGAAAAAAGTTCCCCGTAAAAGCTTAAAGAAAAATCGCAGGACATGTCATCGTTGAAAGGCACTTATGATTGATTTCCTTTTTCGTAAATCCGCTGTATCTTCAGCGCAAAATTTTATAGATAAGCTTAAACCTAAGGTGCAGATCAATATCCATCCTGAGGCCCCTCTTCCTTCCATTGGCGTGGTCAAGAGATTTTCCGTGCGCGCGGCGCAGATTTGTGCTTTAGAGCCCCAAATAAGCGCCCTGTCCGACAGCGATCTTAAGGCCAAAACCATGCAGTTTAGATCAGCTATCGAAAAAACCATTGCCTTTAAAAAAGGGGAGCATGAAAAAGCTTTAGATAATTATCATAGCGCTTCTTCTGGCCAGGAGCGTGAAAGCAGCGCTTTGGAAGTCAAACGTTTAAGCAAGGAGCTTTTTGAGGCCAAACAAAAAGTTCTGGATGAGATTTTAAATGAAGCTTTTGCCGTTGTGCGTGAAACGGGTAAGAGGATCCTTAACATGCGTCATTTCGATGTGCAGTTGATCGGTGGCATGGTTTTGCACCAAGGCGGGATAGCGGAAATGACAACTGGTGAAGGTAAGACGTTGGTTGCGACTTTGCCGGCTTACCTTAATGCCTTAACAGGAGATGGGGTACACGTCATCACCGTCAACGATTATCTGGCCAGCCGTGACCGTCATTGGATGGGGCCGCTTTATGAATTTTTAGGCCTTAGCGTCGGGTGTATTCAACATGACATGGCCCCCCGCGAGCGCCAGCAGGCCTACGGTTGTGACATTACTTACGGGACCAATAATGAATTCGGCTTCGACTATTTGCGCGATAACATGGTGTCTTCCAAACAAGAAATGGTCCAGCGCGGTCATTATTTCGCCATTGTCGATGAGGTTGACAGCATCCTTGTCGATGAAGCCCGTACACCTTTGATTATTTCAGGTCCGGCAGAAGAATCAACCGATAAATATTACAAGGCTTTTCAAATCTCCAAAGAATTAAAAGGACGCATCGTCACCGAGGATGAAGTCATAGAGGCCAAACACAAAGGGGAGAATTTAGGTGTAGGTTATGATTATTTGGCTGATGAAAAGGCGAAGACGGTGGATTTGACCGAGGCCGGAGAAGAAAAAGCTGCCAAGATGTTTGGGGTCGCCAATTTGCATGAAATGGACACAACGGAATATCGCCACCATGTCCTGTGTTCTTTACGGGCCAAAGAGTTTTTTAAATGCGACGTGGAATATGTAGTCAAAGAAGGCCAAGTCATTATCGTCGATGAATTTACAGGGCGTATGATGCCTGGCCGTCGCTGGTCTGACGGCCTGCATCAGGCTGTGGAAGCCAAAGAGGGCATAAAAATCGAACGTGAAAATCAGACATTGGCGACCATTACTTTCCAGAATTACTTTCGTATGCACAGCAAGCTTGCCGGTATGACAGGAACGGCTTACACAGAGGCCAATGAATTTAAACAGATTTATAATCTCGATTGCGTGGTCATTCCCACCAACAGACCGCTGGTGCGCAAAAATAACCCTGACTGTATTTATAAGACCGCGATCGAAAAATATAATGCGGTCGTCACTGAAATTGAGGATTGCCATAAACGCGGCCAGCCGGTGCTTGTCGGTACTATTTCCATTGAGAAATCCGAACTTATTGCTTCATTGTTAAAGAAAAAAGGGATACCCCATCAGGTTTTAAACGCCAAATATCATGAAATGGAAGCTCATATTATCGCCCAGGCAGGCCGTTTTGGCGCGGTCACTATCGCTACCAACATGGCCGGTCGCGGTACGGACATCGTCTTAGGTGGTAACGCGCAATATTTGGCCAGCGCCCTTGTATTAGAAAAAAACAAGGATGCGACCGATGAAGAACGTGAAGAACTTGTTAAAAAATTTATTGATCAATTCCGTGAACAGACAAAAAAAGAACACGATCAGGTCATAGGGGTAGGAGGTTTAAGGGTCATTGGTACCGAACGGCATGAGTCACGGCGCATTGACAATCAGTTGCGCGGACGTTGCGGCCGTCAGGGTGACCCCGGTGAGTCGCGCTTCTATGTTTCTTTGCAGGACGATCTGATGCGGCTTTTTGCCTCCGACCGCATCATGTTTGTTATGGACAAGCTTGGTATGGAAGAAGGACAGGTGATTGAGTCACGCATGGTCTCCGGCGCTCTGGAAGTGGCCCAAAAACGCGTGGAAAATTATAACTTTGAAATCCGTAAGCAGCTGCTCGAATACGACAACGTTATGAATAAACAGCGTGAGGTCATTTATAACCTGCGCCGTTCTATCTTGGAGGGAGAGAATCTTAAAGATATCGTGCAAGATGCTATTTTGTCGTATTCGGATGAGATCATTGATGCCAACTTTGCTTTGGCCCAGGATGGCCGAGCTTCTTTCGATGCGTTGGCTGTGGAGTTTTTGTCCAAATTCAATTTTGATTTAAACCCCATTAAAGAACAGCTTAAAGATTTACCTGCCCCTGAGGTCAAATCCATTGTTGGTGAAGGGTTGATAAAAACTTATGATGTGAGGGAATCTCAAATGACGCCGGAGATGATGCGCCAGATGGAACGCATGGTGCTCCTGCACACCATTGACAGCAAATGGAAAGACCATTTGCATGTGATGGACCAGGTCAAGGACGGTATTTCTTTGCGAGCCTTGGGCCAGAGAGATCCTTTGGTGGAATATAAGAAGGAAGGGTTTGCTTTGTTTCAAGTCATGTATAACAGCATCAACCAAGAAGTGGCTTCTTTGGTATTTAAACTTGAACCCATGGTCCAGGCGGAAAGGCCGCGTTCAGTTTTTAGCAGCATCCCGCAGCAAGCTGTGCATAAAGAATTTTCTGGATTGCCGATGGCTGGACAACCAGTTCAGGGTGGTGAAGGACCTGTTCCGCCACAACAGGCGATATTTCAACCAAGCCCTGCGCGGACAGAAAGATCAGTTCAGGCAGCTACGCGTACCGGTCCCAAGGTTGGCCGCAACGACCCTTGCCCCTGCGGTTCAGGGAAGAAGTATAAAAAGTGTTGTGGGGCATAACCTGCGTTTAACATTGCCGAAAAATAAACCTCATGATATCTTAACCCCATGTCATTTCTTAAGAATTTAGCCGGATGTGTTTTGTCCGCGTTTTTACTTATCATTTCTTACCCTCAAATTGAATGTTGGCAGTTGGCCTGGGTGGCCCTTGTACCTGTGTTATTTGTTATAAGTACTAAAACATCCGGCAAGGCTTTTGTCTGGGGACTTTTGTTTGGGTTTCTTTTTTTCTTCGGGACTTTAGGCTGGCTTATTTATGTGACTTATCCCGGGGCCATTTTGTTGTCCCTTTACCTGGCCCTGTATCCCGCTTTTTTCGCTTTAGGGTTTGTTTATTTTAAGAGGCTCCCTTTGACCCCCCGTGTATTCGTGCTTTCATCGCTGTGGACGGTGTTGGAAATTGTCCGAGCGAGCCTTTTTACGGGTTTTGGTTGGGTGACCTTAGGGCATTCGCAGTATAAAAATCTTTTTCTTATCCAGATTGCGGACATTGTCAGTCTTTATGGGATTTCTTTTTTGGTGATTTTGGTCAATTTAGTCGTCTTTGAAACGTTGAGGGCCGTTTTTAAGAAACAGGAACGGATTTTTGGAGAGCTTCGAGGTTTGCAGGGAATTGTTTTGATGCTTTTAATTTTGTCGCTGGTGTATGGCCTATGGGTTTTTAAAACCATTCGATTCCCGTCAACAATTAAAGTTGCTGTCGTACAGCCTAATATCCCCCAAAAAATCAAATGGGAGGATCGTTATATGCCATCTATTGTCAGGAAGACCCTTGATTTGACAGATAAAGCCGCTCAAGGCCATCCGGACATTATTCTTTGGCCTGAAACAGCTCTGCCGGGCATTTTAAGCGAGCAACCCGCTTATTTGGAGCAGATACAACTGAAGGCCTTGGATTTAAAAACGCCGATTATCATGGGCGTAATTATTCAATCTAAGAACCGTTATTATAATTCAGCGATTTTATTAGGCAAGGACGGCAAAATCAAAGGCAGATATGACAAGATTCACCTGGTGCCTTTTGGGGAATTTTTGCCGTTAAGACCTATTCTAGGGTGGCTTAACCGTTATATTGGTTTGGAAGATTTTAGTTCTGGCACAAAATATACTCTTTTTTCCATCGATCATTCCGCACATAAATTTGGGGTGCTTATCTGTTTTGAAGACACCTTAAATGACTTATGGCGTAATTTTACAAAAGCCGGCGGGGAATTTTTTATGAATATGACTAACGATGCCTGGTTTATGGATACCAAGGCGCCGTTTATACATTTGCAGGGTGCTGTGTTGGAGTGCGTCGCCAATAAGCGTTCATTGGTCCGCGCGGCCAATACGGGAGTCAGTGGGTTTATAGATCCCTTAGGCCGTATAATTGGTTTGGCGCAAGACAACAAGGGCAAGAAAACCTTTGTGGAGGCCGTTGCCATTGCCGATGTCCCTTTAAATAATAAGATGACTTTTTATACAAAATTGCCAAGTTTTTTTACATACATTTGTTTTGTGTGTATACTATGGGGTGTTTGGATTTTAAGGAGGGAACATGCCTAAGAAAATTTTATTAGTCGATGATGACCCAGGGGTGCATTTCATTGCAACACCTATTTTGACTAAACAAGGTTACCTTGTCGTTTCTGCTAAACATGGCGAACAGGGCCTGCAGTTGGCGCTCAATGAGCGGCCTGATTTAATTATTCTGGATGTGATTTTACCCGGTATTAAGGGGCGCGATCTGTGCGTCAAGATGAAGGCCTACGATGTATTAAAGAACATCCCCATAGTGTTTCTCACCGCCAAAGATTCTGATGATGATATTAAGGCCGAATTAGATGCCGGGGCGGTAACACACTTGACCAAACCTATCGATTCCGCTCAATTAATAGAAGCTGTCAAAGGCATTTTAGGATCATGAACAAAGATATTAATAAAAACATAAAAAGGGCCATGGCTCGCTACGCTTTTTATTTTTTTACGTGGCTTTTTAAGATTTTACCGTATGGGATTGTCCGTGCCATGACCCGTGGCCTGTTAGCTGTCGCGTTCTTGACTTTAAAACGTATGCGCAAGCACGCGATGGAAACATTGACGCTGGCATTAGGTAAAGAAAGGTCCAAAATAGAATTAAAAGATATTTGTAAGCAATGTTTTTATAATTTGGGTAAAGGTTTTATTGAGTTGTCCTATTACGTTTTCCATCCTAGAATGATCATTGAAAAAACAAGCTTCCAGGGAGACTCACGTAGAAATTTAGATGCTGCTTTAAAAGAAGGTAAAGGCGTGATTGCCGTAACGGCACACTTCGGTAATTTTTCTTTGATGTTTGCTTATTTAGCGCAGATGGGCTACCCTGTCAATGCCATTATGCGCCCTAGCCGGGATGAGAAGTTGGAAAAGCCCTTGTTGGAGTTGCGCAATAACGTAGGCTTAAAAACAATCCATAGTTATCCTCGGACAACCTGTGTATCTTCGACCTTGCGCGCCTTGCGTGCCAATGAAATTGTCATTATTCCCATGGACCAAAATAACGGCAGCAAGGCGGGAGTGTTTGTTGAATTCTTCGGGCGCCTTTCAGGGACGGCCTCAGGACCGGTGATTTTCGCTATGCGTACAGGATCTCCGATACTGCCTATTTTTACCGTGCGTACCGGCGAAGACACCCATGAAATTATTGTTGAACCGCATTTTTATTTAGAGACTAAATCTTCCGATGAAGAGACTGTCCAATATAATATTCAAAAAATCACTTCTATTATTGAACGTTACATCCGTCGATATCCCCAAGAGTGGGGGTGGATGCACAGGCGATGGAAAAGCCAACCTAAACCGGCCGGAAGCGCTATCGGCGCGGGGCAAAAGGTTGTGGCCCCAAGTGATATCATATGAACAAAATATTGATGTTTATAACGGGGTTTTTATTAGTGGCCGTAGGGCTTGGAATGGTGCTTAAAAATTGGGCCGTATTAGCTGCCATGGTCAAAGCTTCAGCAGGGGTTCTTATTGCTTTGGTGGGGATAGTCATGATGTTTGCGACAGGTTTTAGCAAATGATACGGCTCGTTATTTTTGATTTGGATGGCACTTTAGTCAACGCTTATCCGGCGGTCACTCAAAGTGTTAATTTTACTTTGATGAAATTAGAGTTTCCTCCCCAAACCGCTACCCAAGTCAAACGTGCTGTTGGTTGGGGGGACAGGCAGTTGATGGTACAATTTGTCGGAGAGGACCTTGCCGATAAAGCGCTTAAAATTTACCGGGCAAACCATCTAAAAGTTTTAGAAAAAGGAGTACGGTTTATGCCTGGCGCCCAAGCCTTGCTTCGGTGGTGTCAAGCGCAAGGGTTTTTGTTGGCCATTGCCAGCAACCGTCCGACAAGATTTACTGAAATCATCCTTAAAGGGTTAGACATAAAAGAACAATTTGATGTTGTGCTTTGCGCGGACAAAGCCAAAAGACCAAAACCTTATCCGGATATTTTGTGGGAGATCTGTCAGAGGCTCAAAGTCAATAAAAAGCAGGCCCTTTTTGTGGGAGACATGACGATTGATGTACATTGCGGGGCTAATGCGGGCATTCAGACTGTTGCCGTTGCCACTGGCTCAAATACAAAAAAAGAATTGAATCAATCAAAACCATATAAGATAATTAATCGTATCAATCAATTGAAAACATTATTAAAGTCTTCATTGAAAGGAATTTATGAGTAAAAAATTACGTAAGGGCAAGTTGCGCTGGCGTTCTAAGAAAGCCAATCATGGAGCTAAACCGACGCGAGGATAAAATTTAATGAGACGGACGACCCTCCAAATTGTTCTTTCATTTGTGTTGGTGACATCTTTAGCCGGATGCGTACCTTTGGTGTTGGTGGCTGTCGGTGCTGGAGCGGTGGGGGGCTATGCTGTCAGCAGGGACACTTTTGAAGGAGTTAGTTCCAAAAGTCAGGATGAAATTTGGGACGCCGCAAACCGTGTGCTTTCTATTATGGGAGAGGTCAAAGACAGTGATCGTAAAGGCGGTACCATCAACGCCATTGTGAGCGGGGCACATGTCACCGCCAGCGTGATTCCTGTCAGTTTAACAGCCACTAAACTGCGTATTAAAGCCCGCAAAGGTATTTTCCCGCGTATTGCCATCGCCCAGGATGTATATACCAAAATCATCCACCAACTGGAACAATAGTTGTCTGAACAGGGTGTAACTGAGGGGTTGACTTTTTAAGTGTTTTGCATAGAATAAATCATCTTTTTAGATTTATTGCCGAGATAGCTCAGGTAGTAGAGCGCAGGACTGAAAATCCTGGCGTCCCCAGTGCAAGTCTGGGTCTCGGCACCATTCTTTACCACCCATGAGCCAAATTTATTTTTTCCTGATACCTTCCCGTACTAGCTTGGGTATAATAAACCTAAACAATTCATGCTGGCGTAGCTCAGTTAGTAGAGCAGCGCATTCGTAATGCGCGGGCCGGGGGTGCAATTCCTCTCGCCAGCTTTCTTTTTCTTGCTTTCAGCAAGAAAAGTCCCATGCGATGTTTGCGTTAAAAAACAATGGAGGTAGGTAAGGACTTATGTTTAACCGTCTTTGGTTTAAAATCCTTTTGATTGTTTCTTTAGGATTTAGCGCGTATTCTTTTATGCTCTGCGCGCCTTTTAAGACCATGGATGACCAATACTCCATTGTCTCCAACCCTTTGATTCATGATACAGGGCATATCGAAGAGATTTTTACCCATGGATATTTTAACGACCGTTCTTATTACCGTCCATTGGTCAATCTTAGTTTTATGGTGGAATACCATATCTTTGGCCTGGATCCATTTTTTTATAACTTGGACAACCTTCTTTTACATGTCCTTAATGCTTTTTTGGTGTGGGTCTTGGTGGGGCTCATCACAGATGATTTCAACTTAGGATTTTGGGCTGGATTTTTATTTGTCCTCCACCCTATTCATGTTGAAGCGGTGTCCAATATTTCCGGCCGTGCAATCCTTTTAAGCGCGAGCTTTATTTTGTTTTCGTTTATTTTTTTCTTGCTTTACTTAAGGCGGGAGAGAGTGGGGTTTCTGTTTGTCTCCATGGCCGCTTTTATTCTGGGGTTGCTATGTAAAGAGTCCAGCGCGGTCTTACCGGGGGTCATTCTTTTTTATCTATGGTTTAAAAGGAGGCCGGTGTTTATCCTTTGGCCATGGGCCTTAATCATCGGTTTTTATGTCCTTTTACGCCATTATCTTGGCATAACCCAGATATTTGCCTGGCGCAACAGTAGCGAATATATTTTGGGCTTTGTGACTTTTTTGCGTTCTGTTATAACCGATGTACGGTTGTTCTTCTTCCCCGTGAATTTGCACTTCGACAGAAGCCAGAGATTGTTTTTATCTTTTAGCGATGGGGAATTTTTGATGACTGTTTTTGTATGGATTATCGTCCTTGTTTGGTTGGAGATGGGGCGCCGGCATATTAAACCTATCATATGGTTTTGTTTGGCCTGGATTAGTTTAGAGCTCTTGCCTGTTTCCCAAATCATAACAACTATCGGCGTTGCGCCGGGGGTTATTTCCAGCGCGGACCATTTTTTATATCTGGTCTCGGTTCCTGTTTTCATTATTTTGATTGAAACCACCAAAACTCTCTGGGACTTTAACCGGCATAAACAATGGATCTCTCCCTATGTTTTTAAAATTGCTTTGGGTGCTTTTTTTGTCTTTTTATTTCTTATGAACATTGAACAAAACATTTATGCCAGCAACGAGCAAGCGATGATGGAAAGGTCTCTACAAATCCAGCCTAATAACGCCAGGCTACAGTCTTCTATCGGGCTCATTTATGCGTCCCAAGGACAAATTGCCAAAGCCCAAAAGTATTTCATCCAGGCCCTGACCTCAGAGCCTTGGAACCCCCGTTACCGGATATCGTTGGCGAAAACTCTTTGCGACCAAGGCCGTTACCAGGATTGTTTAAATTTATACAACCAAATTGACAATCCCGGGCCTTTT
>JAJXTI010000099.1 GCA_021783915.1 bacterium | reverse complement strand
ATGTTAAGGGCATTGATATCATTGTGAGAAAAAGCGGTGTTGTTTTCCTTCTCACCCAGGATTAACAAGGCCAAAAGGGTCTCGTCATATGTAATAGGGACTACGATGCTGCCGGTATGGTCGGAGAAAAATGCCCTCGTTTCTGTAAGATTAGGCGACCTTCCTCTGGCTTTCTGATCCAGTTCGCAGACAACATAGGTCCCAAAACTCATTGCACTTCTAATGACAGAATGTTGGGAGGAGAACTCATCGACAAAATTTCCTTCATCTCCCATTTTCTTAATAAGCTTAAAAACATCCCCTCTCCTTAGATAAATGGCATTATTTTTTAAACTCATGGCCGCGTATACAATTTTTACGATAATTTGGGACACTTCTTCTTCTGATTTAAGCCTGCTGAGTCTTTTGGATGCCTCCAGTAAGGTCATTTGATATTTATGTTGTTCATCCAAAACTTTTTTCTCGGATTGTCCCCTGAGTAATGAGTACACGATTGGACCAAAAGAGGCAAGAAGGATGGCAAAAATCAAAGAAACAAACTTATGTCCCAAGAAATAGACATAAAAAGGCAGGCCTAAGACCCCTGCATACACAATCAAAAATATGGCTGTCCGGGGCATAAAAAACTTTTTAACCATGTCTAAAACCTCAAATATACGCTACAACTTCAATCTCCACCAAAGAATCTTTCGGGATACGCGCCACCTGAAGAGTGGAACGCGCAGGCGCAATTTCAGCCCTGAAATACTTACCGTAAACTTCATTCATACCGGAAAAATCATCGAGCTCTTTCAAAAAGACGGTAGCCTTTACCACCTTGTCCAGCGAAGATCCTGCGTGCTCAAGTACTGCTTTCAAATTAGCAATCACCGCTTCCGTCTGTTCTTTGATGCCTCCAGAAACCATATTGCCACTTTTATCCAAGGGAATCTGTCCAGCGGTATAAACTAAATTCCCTATAACTACAGCTTGGTTGTAAGGCCCCACTGGCAAGGCCGATCTATCGGTCTTAATAATTTTTTTACTCATACTCCGCTCCCTTTTTCTGTTTGTTTTATTATAAAGTACTTTTTCTAATATTCAACCCACAGCGCGGCTAAATGGCTTTCTTTCACCTGACCGCTCCCCGGGAAATCTACATCCTGTCCTAATCTAGTGAATTTCTTAGGTCTGTTTTGGTCGGCTTTTTTTAATGTCTCTTCTAAATTTCTATGAGAAATACCGCTAAGGTTTGTCGAAACAAAAATCTGGCCGCCTTTATTTAACAGGCTGATAGCCAATTTCAATAGTTTAGGAAGGTCTTTCTGCACACTAAAAACCTTGCCATCGGCACGGGCGAAAGACGGCGGGTCTAAAATAATCACGTCGAAATAATTGTGCTTTCTAAGGGCCCTTTCTAAGAAAATAGCCACATCAGCCCTTACAAATTCCTGCGGCTGAATCTTTAGCCCATTAAGATTGTAGTTGGTTCTTGCTCTTTCCAGGGCCTTCTTGTTAATATCGATATTCATGACTTCCCTTGCCCCATAAACTCTTGAATAAATACCGAAGGAACATGTATAGGAAAAACAATTAAGGACTTTCTTGTTTTTACAGTTCTGGCCGACAAGCTTGCGGTTAGCGCGCATGTCCAAAAAAAGGCCCGTGTTAAGAGTGTCGTTTAAATCCACTTCAAAATGAAGGCCATTTTCACAAACGGTTATACAACTGTTGAATCCCCCCGCCAATACTTGTGTCTTAATGTCCCGTGGGTTGGAAGACGCACTTTGTATGCGGTCTTTAATAATAAAATAGTCAACCCGTTCATAATTCTTTAAAAAACCCATTAGAGATACAGCCTCTCTAAGCCAAAATGGAGAAAAAACTTGAGCTACAAAATGTTTACCATATTGCTCCAAAACAAGGCCTTCCAGATGATCGCCTTTGGCGTTAACCAGGCGTAGGGCATTGGTCACCTTTCTTAAAGGTTGCCTTCTGGCCAGGGCCTCCCTTAACAGTTTAAGAGTCCGGGTATTAAACGGCATACGTCTTTAACACATCTTCTATGCTTTCGCGGCACCCTCCACTTGAGCAGTCATTGTATTGCAGCTGCAGTCGGCGGATATACACATCGTCGAAAGTCCTGGCCATCTCTACTTTGCATGCATAGGCTACTTGCGCTCGGATGGCCAGTGAGCAATCGCACAATTTGACCCTCAGGGAAGAATCCCCATCGATAAGTTTCAACACATCCTCATAACGGCTGCCATAAAAGTCCATTAAATAAGAAACGACTTCCGTCCCCAGGCCGAACCTTAAGGCGGTTTGTTTGATATCCGTACTGACTTGGCCGCTGCCGTAAAGCGGATAATCCACATCCGCCGGCAATTTGTGGCTCCACGTTGGCAATATTTTCTGCACACATTCTTTGGCAATGGCACGGTAAGTTGTGTATTTCCCTCCTAAAACATACCAGATGCCCGAAAAAGTCTTTTCAATCGAATGTTTCCTGGAAATCTTTGACGGAGATCCTTGCTCATGCACCAAAGGCCTTACCCCTGCAAAAATTGTAATGATGTTTTCTTTTTTAAAAACCACCTCGGGAAAGACCCGGGAGGCCTCTTTCAAAAGATAGTCTACATCATTAGGTTGGGCCTTGACCCCGTCAGGGCTACCTTCGTAATCGGTATCTGTCGTCCCAATAAGCGAATGCCCCCTAAAAGGAATAACAAAGAAAATTCTTTTGTCCGAAGAAGATTGTAATAAAAATGCCTTTTCACAAATTTGTCCTCTATAAAGAACATGCACTCCTTTGGTAGACCTAAGCCGTGAAGGGTTTTTAACGGAATCTTTATGCAACAATATATCTGCCCATGGCCCCACAGTTACAATGGTCGTCTTGGCTTTTACTTCAAATATTCCCCCTGTTAAAACATCTTTAGCAACGGCCCCCCTGCAGGTACCGTTGTCTTTTAAAAAATCTATGACTTCGACGTGATTGGCCACATGGGCGCCTTTTGAGTCCGCCATCAGTATATTCTCCAGGCACATGCGGGCATCGTTCATTTGCGCGTCACAATAGGAAACAGCCCCCACCAGGCCTTGCTGTCGGATTTGAGGCACCATAGATATCAATTGCGCAGGGTTTATATATTGATGTTCTCCCATGCTGTAGTTGCCGCTCAAGAAATCATAAAGCCATACGCCTAGTTTCATCATCCATAACGGGCGATGGTCTTTTTTATAGACGGGAATGATAAAGGTGAGGATTTTGACTAAATGAGGGGCGTTTTTGTACTGAATAAATCTCTCTTTGAGGGACTCCGCGACCAAATCGAACTCAAAATTCTCTAAATAACGGATACCTCCATGAAGGAGTTTGGTGGATTTGCTGGAAGCCCCCGAAGCGAAATCATCTTTTTCCAACAGAGCCACTTTCGCGCCGGTCACAGAGGCCAAATAAGCGATAGCAGCGCCATTGATGCCTCCGCCTATGATAAGAACATCATATTGATGATTTTTATGGAATCGAGCGGTGTCACGAATCATGTTGCCTGCGCCTGGGCAACGGCCTTCTGCCAGAGGCCATAGAGCTTTGTAGAAATGGTTTTAGACGTACGGGGCTCAAAAATCCTCTCCACAAGCCGCATCCTTGATAAATCTTTACTTTTCCATAGCCCTGCCCTGACACCTGCTAAAAAGGCCACCCCCGCGGCAGTTGAGTCAATCATGCGAGGCCTGACAATGGTTGTGGATAAAATATCCGCCTGAAATTGCATAAGAAAATTATTGCGGCAAGCGCCCCCATCAACGGCCAGGGATTTGATCTTAAGGCCGGATTCTTCTCGCATCAAATCAAACACATCTTTGGTTTGATAGGCCATTGACTCAAGGGCGGCACGCACAATATGTCCAACGCCCGTCCCGCGGGTAAGTCCCGTGATAATGCCGCGTGCCTGCGGGTTCCAATAAGGCGCCCCCAGCCCCACAAAAGCAGGCACGAAATAGACGCCTCCGTTATCTTTTAGGCCAACGATAATCTTTTCCGTCGATGATGAATCCGGAATAACTTTAAGCTGGTCCCTTAGCCATTGGATGGCCGCGCCGGCTATGAAAACTGATCCTTCGAGAGCGTAAACGGGCTGCCCGTTGATGTCACAAGCCAAGGTTGTCAAAAGTCCTTGACTGGATAGACGCATTTTATCGCCCGTATTTAAGACCATAAAACACCCTGTCCCATAAGTATTTTTGACAGAACCCGGCAAAAAACAACCTTGTCCATACAAAGCGGCTTGTTGATCCCCCATGACCGCCATAATAGGTGTGCCTTGCGATAAACCAGCGACCTCTATCGTGTGTCCGAAAATCGTACCTGAAGGATAGACTTTTGGTAAAATTTCTTTGGGGATACGGAATGATTTTAAAAGTTCCTCCGACCAAGTTTTATGGGCTATATCATAAATAAGTGTCCGTGAAGCATTGGTCATATCGGTGGCATGCGCTGCCCCACCGGTAAGTTTAAAAATAAGCCAGCTATCCATTGTCCCAAAGGCCACCTGCCCCTTGCGAGCTTTGGCACGAAGGCCTTTAATATGGTCAAGCAGCCAAATAATTTTGGTGGCAGAAAAATACGGGTCCATCATAAGACCGGTGACCCGCCGGACAAGGGGCCCATGTTCTTTTAATTTCGTACAGATCTGGGCCGTGCGCCTGTCCTGCCAAACAATGGCCTTGGCCAATGGTTGCTGAGTTTTTCTGTCCCATAAAACCGTTGTTTCCCGTTGATTGGTGATTCCTATGGCCAAAATATCATGGGGGGGGATGTTTGCAGATGCTATCGCTTTTTTGACAACTGACACTACGCAGGCCCAGATTTGGTCAGCATCATGTTCAACCCAACCTGGTTTAGGAAAATATTGAGTGAACTCCTCATAAGAACTAGCTATAACTTTGCCCGCGTGATTAAATATAAAACAACGGGACCCTGTTGTCCCCTGGTCTATGGCGAGGATATATTTATTCACTAACGTCCCAATCGTTTCTTGTTTGCTAAATACAACTGTTCCCCCAACATTTTTTTAGCTAAGGCATCTTTGTCCATGCCGTTGTCAAAATCATATTGCATAACGGCCACCAATTGTAGAACGTCCTTAAACGGAGACATTAATAAAGAAGGGTTTTGCATGGCCATCTCATCAATTAAATGAACGTATTCAATAGGCGGGTTCCGAATCTTGGCACCTATTTTGGCAAAACGGTCGATGTATTCGCTGACGGTGGCCACTTTGGCTTGATTGTCGATTAAAAGCGTCCAGCAGCGGCTGTCAATGTCCAGCTTACGCCAAACATCGGCGATATCGACAACATCTTTTACTTGATCAGAACTTACTGGTTCAAAGGGGCGGTTCTCTGCGACCATTTTACCCGCCTGCATCTGTTGGGCTTGCTGTATGGCCGCAGCTTCGGCTCGTGCCTGGGCTAATTGTTGGACTCGAGCCATCTGGGCCGCATCCAAAACTATTTTCTGTTTGATCGCCTGCTCAACCACGGCTTGTTGATATTGTTGCGCCACAGCAGCCTGTATGGCTGCCTGTTGGGCATCAATGTATTGCGTCCGCTGGACGTTGATAGCAATCTGTCGTTGTTGTTGCACCTGAAGCAGTATCTGCTGGGCGATGGCCTGTTGTTGGGCCATTTGAATTTGCTGCTGTTGCTGCGCCACGGCCTGAGCTATGGCTTGCTGTTGGGCCTGTTGTTGGGCCTGTTGCATTTGTTGCCGACGAGCGATGGCCGCCGCCGCAAAAACATCCGTGGGTTGGCAATAAAGCAAACTAAAGAAAATAGAAAACACCAGAACAACCATGGAGTTATTATAACAGAAAGCCTGTTAATCCAAAAAGTATCCCACAAAAATTATCGTGATTTTTCTAAAGCGTTCCTGGCTCCTTTGTGATCGTAGTAAAGAAGGGCCTTCTGATAGAAAATCTTGGCCCTGCCCTTATCTGAATAAGCATTGAGATATATTTCACCCAATAAAAAATAGGCTTGGGCCAAAAACACCCCGTCTTTCTTGGTGTCAAATCCCGTAATCGCTTCAGATAACTCCCGCTCCGCTTTACGCAAGATTTCCCGTGCCTGTTTCTGGTTTCCTTCTTTAAATTCCTTCACCCCTTTGCCAAAAAGGACACTACCATAATTCATGTGCCTCATGGGCGTAGGGGCCGATTCCACCGCCTGTTGCATCAAAGAGACCCCCTCATCCATTTTATCCGCATTAATCATTTCAATGGCCTGTTTTTCCATGTAGCCTGCTTGCCTGGCCGCAAGTCCCGCCGT
>JAJXTI010000098.1 GCA_021783915.1 bacterium | reverse complement strand
GTCGGCTTTCGTTTCACCACCCAAAGGTTTGCTTCTACATTAAGACTGACAGGATGGGTCAAAAATTTATCTGATGGCCGTGTGGAATTGGTCTGTGAAGGCCCCCGCGAACAGGTGGAGAACTTACTTTATAAATTGGACAGGCAATTCGCAAGTCACATTACACACCGAGACATTGACTGGTTGGAGGCCAGAAAATCATCGACTGGTTTTGATATCGCTTATTAATCCATATGACTCCCTCACAGGCTAAGGTAGAAATCAAAAAACTTTCCCATCAAATCGAAGAGCATAATCATCGCTATTATGTGCTTGACCAACCCTCGATATCCGATGAGGAATACGACAGGCTTCTCAAAGAACTCCTGGCTTTGGAAAAAGAATTTCCGCAGCACAAGCTTTCGACATCTCCCAGTCAGCGGGTAGGGGCGAAGGTGGAAGGGGATTTGCCTACGGTGGCTCACAGACTCAAGATGCTTTCGTTAGACAACACGTATTCCATTGAGGAGGTCAAGCTTTGGTATGAACGGGTGATGAAGGGATTAAAGGGGCACAAACCGTTGCTAACGGCCGAGCCTAAGATCGATGGTGCCAGTTGTGCTTTGACCTACAAACAAGGAGAATTGGTGTTGGGGGCCACCCGCGGGGACGGCAGTGTGGGAGAAGATGTGACGCACAATGTCCGCACCATTCGCTCTATTCCTTTGAAGCTTAAAAGCCTTCTCCACCCAGCATGGCTGGAGGTGCACGGGGAAGTCTATATGGACAAAAAAGATTTTGCCCGTCTCAACCAAGAGCGTAAAGAACAGGGTGAAGAATTGTTTGTCAATCCGCGCAATGCGGCCAGCGGTTCCCTTAAGCTTTTGGATAGCCGTATGACCGCAAGGCGGCATTTAAGGTTTTTCGTTCACTCTTTTGGGGTTTGGGAGGGGAAAAAACATCCCAACAGTCAGTGGAAATTCTTACAGCAGTGCCGGGAATATGGTTTTGCGGTCAATCCCCATAACCGGCTTTGCAAAAATTTAGATGAGACAATCGCTTTTTGTCAGGACACGCAACAGAAAAGACAAGGTCTTCCTTATGATGTGGATGGCATTGTCATTAAAGTCAATGGCCTTAAAATGCAGGACCAATTAGGGACGACGCTTAAAAGCCCGCGCTGGGCGGTGGCATTTAAATTTCCGGCGTATCAGGCCACGACCATCGTGCGGGACATTACAGTGCAGGTCGGCCGAACGGGAGTGATTACCCCTGTAGCGGAATTAGAGCCTATTTTTTGCGGCGGGGTAACCATTTCTAGGGCCACATTACATAATTTTGATGAAATCAAACGTTTAAGGCTCAATAGCGGGGACAGGGTCTTGGTTGAGCGCGCGGGCGACGTTATTCCAAAAATTGTCAAAGTCAGCGAGAAATTGTCTAAGGGGAGCTTTGCTATCCCTAAAATCTGTCCTTCTTGCGGGGCAAAGATTGTTAAAGAAGACATGGAACAGGTGGCGTATTTGTGCATGAACCCGTCTTGCCCCAAACAATTAGAGAGAAGGCTTTTGCATTTTACCTCTCGTGGGGCCATGGACATCGATGGTCTGGGGGAAGCGGCGGTGATACAGCTTTTGAAACAGGGGTCGGTCAAAGACTTTGTGAGTATTTATCGTCTTAGAAAAGAGGATTTGCTCAAACTGGAGTTGTTCGCTGACAAGAAAGCAGAAAAATTGTTAACGGCCATTGAGCAAAGTAAAAAACAATCCTTGTCACGGTTGATTTATGGTTTTGGCATTGCTAATATCGGAGAAAAGGCGGCTTCTGTTTTGGCCGGGCATTTCGGATCCGTGGATGCCTTGATGAAAGCCACACAAGAACAGTTGACCTCCATCCATGAAGTAGGCCCTGTGACGGCTTTATCCGTTGTTGATTTTTTTGCCCAGCCCCAAGTGCGTGCTTTAATCGAGGAATTAAAGGCCCTTGGGTTTAACATGAAGGAAGCTAAAATTAGAAAATCCGATAAGCTTGTGGGGAAGAAATTTGTTTTTACTGGCGAATTGGAGAATTTGGGCCGTGATGAGGCGTGGAAAATGGTTGAAACCCAGGGGGGCGAAGTGGCCTCAATGGTCAGCCCTGCTACCGACTATGTGGTGGCGGGAGATAAGCCGGGTTCTAAGTATGCAAAAGCTTTAAAACTCGGGATAATGATCTTAAACCAAAAACAGTTTGAGGAGATGGTCCATGATTAAGAATTTTAATCGTAAGATGTTTGTGAGTATCGTGGCTGTGTTGGTCTTTTCCATGAGTTTATCCGCTTGTGAGACCTTAAGGAAGAAGTTTACCCGTAAGAAAAAGGAGATGCAGACCCAAGATTTTCAGCCTGTTTTAGAACCCCAGGAGTACCCTGCTCCGCAGAACAATCCTGTGGAAAGTTATGAACAGCATTACGATCTTATTAAAGCTTGGTATAAGGATCTGTGGACAGGAATTGATGAGAAGAACACCGATCATATGGTCAAATACAGTATGAAACAGATTTTTGACCATATTGATCAAATGAAACTATTGCTTAAACCGGAGAAAGCTCAGGGCCTTAACCAATTGTCAGGTTTGCTGAAATATTATTGGACGGCCTTGGACCAGCCCCGGAGTTTCCGTAATTATTCCCGCATTCAAAGCGATCTGCGCGCCTTTGACCGCATGCTCAGAGACCATTTTCGCGAGGATAGGCTTAAAGGAGAGTTTGTGGGCCGATGAAAGAATTGATCGGTGAGTTCATTAACTATATCGCCGTGGAACGGGGTTTGGCCAAGAACACACTTTTGGCCTATACCAAAGACCTTGAAAAGTACACAGAATTTTTGTCCGTTGGAAAAGTCCAAAACCCCGATGAGGTCAGCCGCAACCATGTGACTGGTTTTATGTTGGCTTTAAAAAAGCAAGGCATGTCCGCGACCTCGATTTGCCGGTACTTAGCGGCCATTAAGATGTTTCATCGCTTTCTGGTCAGGGAGAATTTATCTAAAGAAGACCCCACTACTTTAGTCGATACGCCCAAGCTTTTTAAACGCGTGCCTGAGGTGTTGACCCAAAAAGAGGTGGAAGTTATTTTGCAGGTGGCCCAACAAGCCAGGTTCGGGAAGAAAAGGGACTATGTGATTTTAGAGCTTTTTTACGCTTCGGGGATGCGTGTTTCGGAATTGGTCGATTTGAAGCTCACCAGTATTAATTTGGAGATCGGTTTCGTGCGGGCCTTAGGCAAAGGCAGCAAAGAAAGGATTATTCCTATTGGGAAAAAGGCGAGGGAGGCCCTGGCTTATTATTGTGAGAAAATTCGTCCCAAGGTGGCCAGTCCTTCTTCAGCGGACATTTTATTTTTGAACCCGTCAGGGAAGAAATTAAGCCGTCAGTCCGTGTGGCACATTATCAAAAAGTATATGCGTTTGGCGGGTATCAAAAAAAACATTAAGCCCCATACGTTGCGCCATACGTTTGCCACCCATCTTCTCGAGCATGGGGCGGATTTGCGTAGTGTGCAGGAAATGCTGGGGCACGCGGATATTTCCACTACCCAGATTTATACCCATGTGGACCGCGAGCGTCTTAAAAGCGTGCATAAACAGTTCCATCCAAGGGGATAGTTTGAACATGGAAATTAAACGGTCAAAAGAGGTGGTTTTAAACCGTTTATCTAAGGAAAATTTGGCTCTTGTTAGTCAAATCGGCCGATTGGCCCAAGCACAGGGGATGGTAGCCTACCTCGTTGGCGGGCCAGTGAGGGACTTGGCGATCAAACTCCCCAATGTGGATCTGGACATCACCGTGGAAGGCAGTGGAATCCGATTGGCCCAAGAATTTAGCACTTTACATCCTTCTTCCAAACTTGTACGCTATCCTGCTTTTAAGACTGCAACTGTGGGTTTGTCTGGCGGCCATATGGTCGATTTTGCCACCGCGCGCAAAGAAACCTATTCTAAGGGGGGTGTTTTTCCGAAAGTTGTCCTTTCGAACATTAAAGACGATTTGTTTCGCAGAGACTTCACGATTAACGCCATAGCAATTAGTATTAATCCTGACTCCTGGGGCAAGGTGGTAGATCCTTTTGGTGGTATGGATGATTTGCGAGCCAAGAGAATTCGTATTTTGCATGAGAAAAGTTTTGTGGATGACCCTACTCGGATTGTGCGGGCGGCCCGTTTCAAAACGCGGCTGGGCTTTACATTGGAGCGGAACACACTTAAGATTCTAAAGAGAGCTGTGAAAGCGAAAGTGTTGGATACCATCAAACCGCAGAGATACCGCAAGGAGTTTAATAAAATTCTGAAAGAGAAGGAAGCCAAAAAGGCTATGGATTGTTTAAGATCATGGAAGGCTTATTTAATGGAATCCCGATTTGGCCGCTAGGCCGTGGCCTCACAGGATCAATCCGTGCGGCTGGCTTGATGTTCGCCTTTCGGGCTTACGTAAATCAGGCACTCATTGAGGAGTTAGTATTATGCGAATCGAAAAAGTCAATGAATTAGTCAAACGGGAAATCAGCAACATGATCCAATTGGGGGATATCAATGACCCCCGTGTCAGCCTAGTGACAATTATGAATGTGGATGTCAGTAAAGATCTGCACTACGCGCGGGTAAGATTTAGCGTGCTTAGCGATGACCCCAAGGTGGTCAAGCAAGCTGCCGAAGGGTTGGACAGCTGCCGGGGGTTTGTCAGGAAATTGATAGGACAACGAATGAAGTTGCGTTATACACCGGAAATTCAGTTCATTTTTGATAAAGGCGTACAATATGCGGCCCGTGTCGATGCCACTTTAATGGAAATCAAGAAAAATATTCAACAACAAGAGGGCTAGTTCATGAACTCTCCCAAACAGGTATGGTTGGAAATAAGAAAGCATAAAAGTTTTTTGATCACGACTCACCACACCCCTGACGCAGACGCGGCGTGCTCGGCATTGGCCATGGCGATGGTGTTAAGAAAGATGGGCAAGAAAACCGTTATTGTCAATGAAGACGCCTTGCCTGAGTGGTTGACTTTTTTGCCGCATGCCAAAAGCTTCCACAAGAAAATTGATATCAAACAGCCTGATTTTGATGCTGTCATCATGTTAGATTGCGGGGACTTAGGGCGCATCGGCGGTGTGCGTAAATGGATTGATCAAGAGACAATCATCAATATTGACCATCATATTACCAGTGATTCTTGCGGGAAGATCAATTTGGTTTGGCCGAAAGCTTCTTCGACCTGTGAGATCCTTTTTTATTTGTTTAAAGCAGCCCAAGTACACTTGAACAAAAATTTGGTCCTATTATTGTACGCGGGCCTCATGACGGATACAGGGTCTTTTCGTTATGATAACACAAGTGCCGAAACCCACCGGATCGCCGCGGAACTGATGAAATTCGGTTTGTCGGCTTCGGATTTATACCAGCGTTTATATGTCGGCATTCCTTCGGTAGACATAAAAGGTTTTGTGGACGTGATCCATTCAGCCGAGCTTCTTTTTAACAATAAGGTTTATTGCGTGATGCTGCCTAAGAAAGTCATGGATGGTTTTTCCAAGAAGTTTGATTTAAAAGAAAAAATTTTCGGGTTCTTACGCTCCGTGGAAGGGATCGAAGTGGTTGTTATTTTAAGCGAGATGAAACCGGGCCAGACCCGTGTTAATCTGCGCAGCCAGAACCATTTTGATGTGGCTAAGCTGGCGTCGAAATTTAACGGCGGTGGGCACAAAAGAGCCTCCGGGGCCAAGTTGGACATAGGTTTGGAAGAATCAAAAAAGAAAATCTTAGCTGCCATCAAGAAGGGCCTATGAAAGAAGGGATTTTAATTATCAATAAACCGAGCGGGATTACTTCCCACGATGTGGTCGCTTTTATGCGCCGGAAATTTCACATGCGTCAGGTTGGCCATGCAGGGACGCTGGATCCTTTGGCCACGGGGGTTTTAGTGGTTTTGTTGGGAAGATCGACCAAGCTATTTGACCGTTTTGTCGCTTTTGATAAATCTTATCGGGCCACTCTCAAATTAGGGCTTAAGACCACGACGGCTGATATCATGGGAGAAACTATCGCAGAAAAACCGGCCCAGGGAATCGATCGACAAAAAATAGAAGAAGTTTTTAGGAAGTTTACCGGGGACATTGAACAATTGCCGCCGATGGTTTCGGCCGTGAAACACAAAGGCAAACGTTTATACAAGATTGCTTGGGAAGGCAAACAGGTTGAGCGCACTGCGCGCAAGGTGCGCATCGATGATTTGCGGGTATTGAGGTTCGAGTCCCCCGAAGTGGAATTTTTTATGTCCTGCTCCAAGGGGACTTATGTGCGCCAGCTGGCGG
>JAJXTI010000097.1 GCA_021783915.1 bacterium | reverse complement strand
GAGAGGATAACCAATGATTCCATAAATGGCTGGAGGTTGATAGGACACGCTTAGACCTCAACTCTTGACGCTTTGCAAAGTCATGGCTTTGTTAATGGCGTTAATATAAGCTTTTGCCGAGGCTTCGATAATATCCGTGCTGGCCCCATGACCAATGACACTCTGATCCCCTACCAATACTTTTACCGTGACCCGTCCCAAAGCATCTTTACCGCTTGTGACTGACTGAATACTGTAATCCAACAGTTTGGCTCTAATCTTAATTATGCTCTCAATGGCTTTATAACTGGCATCCACCGGGCCATCACCGGAGGAATTCTTTTTAAAGGTCTTGCCTTTAAATTTCAAAGTTACTTTTACCTTGGGCTTTATATGACTGCCACTGGAATAAACCAAGTCTTCCAATAAACAAAAACCTTTGGAAGTGTTCCCGGCCTCATCCACCAAGGTTATCAAATCATCATCGAAAATTTCTTTCTTTTTATCGGCCAAATCCTTGAAACGTTCAAAAGCTTGATCCATCTGGGCCTCAGTTAAAGTGATCCCTAAAGCTTTCAAACGGTCCTTAAAGGCATGCCGGCCTGAGTGTTTCCCCAATACCAAACCCTCATTGGAAGGGCCCCCCACATCTTCCGCATCCATGATTTCGTAGGTACGCTTCTCCTTTAAAATCCCGTCTTGATGGATGCCGGATTCATGGCGAAAGGCATTGGCCCCCACAATGGCTTTATTGGGCGGCACAATGAAACCCGTGGCCTTAGAAACCATCCTTGACGTTCTATAAAACTCTTTTGTATTAATATTTGTCGACAAACCGTAGAAATCAGCACGGGTTTTGACGGCCATCACGATCTCTTCCATGGAAGCATTGCCTGCCCTCTCCCCGATACCGTTCATCGTGCATTCCACCTGGCGTGCCCCATTGACGACCCCGGCCAAGGAGTTGGCCACCGCCAAGCCTAAATCATCATGGCAATGAGTGGAAACTATCGCTTTATTAATATTAGGTACATTATTACAGATACCTGCAATAACATCTCCGTATTCCTGCGGGGTGGAGTAACCTACGGTATCGGGAATATTGACAGTACTTGCCCCTGCTTTAATCACAGCTTCCAAAATACGATACAAAAATTCTTTCTCCGTACGTGAAGCATCTTCCGGAGAAAATTCAATGTCCCCAATCTTTCGACGGGCGTATTTGACGGCTTCCACGGCCATATTCAAGATTTCTTCCTGACTTTTCTTAAACTTATGTTCCAAATGAATTCTTGAAGTGGCCAAAAACACATGGATACGCGGACGCTGGGCATTTTTTACTGCTTCAGCAGCCGCATCAATGTCTTTGGTCAAAGAACGTGCTAACCCGCAGACAGTCGAATTCTTAATATAACGGGCCACCTCTTTCACGGACCCAAAGTCACCTTTGGAAGAAACAGGAAAACCCGCTTCGATAATATCTACCCCTAAACGTTCCAAGGCGTAGGCAATCTCCAACTTTTCCTGATGGTTCATGCTTGCCCCCGGGGCTTGTTCTCCATCGCGCAATGTGGTATCGAAAATAAATACTTTGTTCTTATCGTTTTTCATGATATTTATCCTTTTGATGTCCCTCGCTTAAAACCGGGATTAACGCGTACACTAACTTATGTCATTTCCTCCATAAGTTACGCATTAAAAAAGGACGAGATAAACTCGCCCTTTAATTGTAACATTATTTCTGAGATTTATCTTTTTCTTACATCATTTTTTCATCCAACTCATCATGGCCCTAAGTCGAGCACCCACTTTTTCCACCAGATGCCCTTCCCCGGCTTTACGCATTTTAAGGAAATTCTTACGGCCGCTCTTATTCTCAGCCATCCATTCCTTGGCGAATTTGCCATTTTGGATTTCTTTTAAAATTTTCTGCATTTCAGCACGTGTACGGGCGTTGACAATACGTGGGCCACGGGTCATATCCCCATATTCCGCTGTATCGGAAACACGTTTGCGCATACCCTGAATGCCGTCCTCATAAATCAAATCAACAATCAATTTTAATTCATGCAAACATTCAAAATAAGCAATTTCTGGCTGGTATCCCGCTTTAACTAAAGTCTCAAAACCGGCCTTGACCAATTCACTGGCCCCGCCACATAAAACAACTTGCTCACCAAACAAATCTGTTTCAGTTTCTTCTTTAAAACTTGTCTGGATAATACCCGCCCTTGAACCTCCGATTCCTTTGGCATAAGCCAAAGCAATTTTCAATGCCTTGCCTGTGGCATTTTGATGCACGGCCACCAAACACGGGACTCCTTTCCCTTCTTCATATTGACGGCGAACCAAGGCTCCTGGCCCTTTGGGAGCAATCATAAACACATCCACATCTTCAGGAGGCACAATAAATTTAAAATGGATGTTAAACCCATGGGAGAAGGCCAATGCTTTCCCTTTGGTCAAATAAGGCTCTATCGAATTTTTATAGATATCCGCCTGTAAATGGTCCTGGGTCAAAATAATGGTCACATCGGCCTTTTGAGCAGCATCTTCGACCGGCATAGGTTTAAACCCGTCCTTAATGGCCTTCTCATAATTGGGGCCGCCTGGACGCTGGGCGATAATGACCTTTAAACCGCTGTCACGTAAATTCAAAGCTTGCCCGCGACCTTGAATACCATAACCAACCACGGCAATGGTTTTATTTTTAATATCATTAATGTTGCAGTTTCTATCGTAAAAAATCTTTGCCATTAATCATCTCCCTCACCTGTTAATTCCGCCTGGGTATGGCGCAAACCAATGATTGTTTCCACAGGTTTGACGATCCCTGCGACAAAATCTTTAGTGTCTTGGACATTAAGTTGTCTAAAAAGAAATTCAAAATTCTTTTCAATCTCTGCGGCAATGCCTTCTTTAATGTTTTCAGGCATATTCATAATGTCTTTCTTAAATTGACCCAAGGCACGCTTGCGAGCCTTATAAATATACTGTTCTTCCGTATCTGTGGCCTTGCGTTCACTTTGGCAATTGACCTTTGTCCATTCGACCATTTTGGCATACAGATCTTTGGGGAATAATTTGCTGTCCAAGGTTTTATTTTGAAAATTGGTCGCTAAATGGATTTCAACGGTATTAATTTCCGGAAATTTATTAAAAGCATCATCCGGCAAAGTCGATGCGCCGTGCTGGACAGCCCCTCCCATCCCATATTTCTGCTGAGCAGCCGCGGAAAGGGCTTTGAGCGTATCGAAATCTACTTTGACTTTGGCCATGGTACCATCGGGCAAAACTACCCCTCCATGAGATGTGCCTGTTTGGACAGAAATTTTGCTTAGGCCCGCCATGCCTTGAGGTAAAGATTTGTTGTAACCATCGGTAAAAGCCACCAGTTCTTCAACGGTAGAATTCTTATGGCCTACTTCACCGATTTCTCCCCCGATAGACACTTGAATGCCATTAGGTTGAATCTTACGGATAAACTGGGTCATTTCGGCACAAATTTCGAAGTTATCACGTTGTTGTTCTGTTAATGTCGGACGGTCCAATTTAACAGTCGTGGAGGAATCGACATCGATATTATAAAAACCTGCGGCCACACAATCCGCCACCATGTCTTTTAACCCTGACACCTCTTTGGTTTTATTTTCAAAATAAGAGGTTGCTTTAATTTGGCAATGGTCTCCTTGAATAAACACCGGCCCGTGATATCCCTCTTTAATAGCAGCAGCCAAAATCACGCCAACATATTCAATTGGCGGTTGACCGGTATAACCCATCTCTGACTTGGCAATTTCGAAAATAAAGGCACCTGCATTGAGGCGTTTGGCTGTACGAAAAATAGCCCGCGCCAAATAATAGGTCAAAGAACGTAAATTCATCGCTGGTACGGTAAAATTCTTTCCCTTTCCTTTACCGCGGGCCATATAAACATCATGGATAGAAGCCAAAAAAACGCCTTTAGCTTTTGCTTGGGCCTGAATTTCCCTAGCAATAGCTTCTTTTTCTTTAACATTATCGGTTAAAACTAATTTTTTTACTGCTTCATCCACATTGAAAAGGGCGTTAACTGACATTTAACTATCCTCCTTAAAAAATAGACCCCCGGCATCGGCGGGAGAATCAAAATTCCATTTATGAAGCATTTAATATAGCAAAACTTATCTTGTCTGTAAAGGGTTGACTAGGTAAGAATTTTTAGAAGCTCATAACGACGATCCATGTCGGTATGGACGCGACGGGTAGCATCTTTCAAGTCAATGACATTGATTTCATCCTGTAAAACCCCAACCGCTTTACCAAAATAGCCGTTAAGGATCAAATCCACGGCCGCGGCACCTAACCGGGTGGATAAAATCCTGTCCTGGCCACTGGGAATGCCTCCGCGTTGCACATGACCTAAAACCACAAAACGGGTCTCCAGATTTGTATAACGGGTAATGTTTTCAGCAACGATGGGGGCGGTTGCCGCCCCTTCCGCCACAACGATGATATAACTGATTTTTCCCCTTTTATTACCCGCTATAATTTCTTGGTGCATGGCCGCATAATTAAACTGTCTCTCAGGAATAATCACGTCCTCTGCCCCTGCTCCCAAAGCTACTTCCATGGCAATATAACCGCTTTTATTACCCATGACTTCCACCACAAAAATACGTTCCATGCTTTGGGCGGTATCACGGATTTTATCAATAGCATCCAAAGCCGTATTAATAGCCGTCGAACAGCCGATTGTTTGGTCTGTTCCGTTTAAATCATTATCAATAGTCCCCGGTAAACCTACAGTCGGAATTCCCCATTTTTCATATAATCGAGACGCTCCTTGATATGAACCATCTCCTCCTATAACAATAAGAGCATCAATACTATGTTTATGAAGAATTTCAGCAGCTTTGAATTTACCTTCATCAGTACCGAATTCTTTGGAACGCGCTGTTTTTAAAATCGTTCCCCCGCGGTTGATAATATTAGATACCGAACGATGGTCCATGGGGACAATGTCCTCATCCAATAAGCCTTGGTAACCACGCGTGATACCGACCACTTCAAGGCCATAATGGATGGCATAGCGTACCACGGAACGAATGGCTGCATTCATTCCAGGGCCATCTCCACCCGAAGTTAAAATACCTACTTTTTTGATTTTTTCTGCCATGTTTATAATCCTCTTATATTTAAATCCCCAGGACGTTCAACATCGAAAGAATAATTGACTTCTTTTTTCTCTTGCGGATTGAGCGTCATTGTCCAAAGCATCACACCTTAAAGCTGTCTAGGACAAATCTTATTTCTGTAATTTTTGATGTGGTCTTTATATCATCTGCCAAACTGGCAGCAGTGTAAAAAAACTAAAAAAAGAAACCCAAAACAGATACCAGTGGTCAAAAACCCTTTTGAACCATCTCCATCCTCTTTCAATATCGGTAATGATCGGACTTGAAAGGCCCTTCCACTTTCACACCTAAATATTTAGCTTGTGCCGATGTTAAGGTATCTAATCGTGCCCCCACCTTCTCTAGATGAAGACGGGCCACTTTTTCATCCAAATGTTTGGGTAAAGTATAGACTTTATTCTCATATTTTTGGCCATTTTGCCATAATTCCACCTGGGCCAAAACCTGATTGGTAAAAGAGTTGCTCATCACAAAAGATGGATGACCCATGGCACAGCCAAGGTTGACCAAACGTCCTTCAGCTAAAACAATAATCTTTTTCCCATTAGGATAAAGGTACTCATCAACCTGAGGTTTAATCTGAACACGTTTGATATCTTTACAATTGTTTAAATGAGCTATATTAATTTCAGCATCAAAATGGCCGATATTACAAACTATAGCCCCGCTTTTCATCATATCTAAATGTTTACCTGTAATAACATCGATGCAACCGGTGGCGGTCACAAAAATGTCCCCGATTTTAGCAGCTTGCTCCATAGGCATCACTTGGTATCCTTCCATGGATGCCTGCAAGGCACAAATGGGATCAATTTCTGTCACAATCACCCGGCCGCCAAGCCCTTTGAAAGATTGGACACATCCCTTACCTACGTCGCCGTAACCGGCAACTACACAAACTTTTCCGGCAATCATCCGGTCAGTGGCACGCTTAATGCCGTCAATAAATGATTCACGGCAGCCATAAAGATTGTCAAACTTTGATTTTGTCACCGAGTCATTGACATTTATGGCAGGAACTTTGAGTCTCCCACCTTTCATCATTTCATACAAACGATGCACGCCTGTGGTTGTTTCTTCGGAGAGTCCCCGGATATTTTTTAGAAGCTGCGGATATTTCTCATGCACCATTAATGTCAAATCTCCGCCGTCATCTAAAAGCATGTTAGGGCCCTGTTTATCCGGCCAAGAAATAGTCTGTTCAACGCACCAATCGTATTCAGCCAAAGTCTCACCTTTCCAGGCAAAAACAGGGATACCAGCTACCGCGATAGC
>JAJXTI010000096.1 GCA_021783915.1 bacterium | reverse complement strand
GATCTGCTCCAATAGCCTTGAGTCTCCTCAAAACGCTTTTTTAAATCAACATGGCCGCATTATCACTACTTTTTATCAGCACAAGGTCACTGATGACGAATTTTTAATTGCCGTACCGCCAACGGTGGTTGAGAATTTATTAAAACATTTAGAACGTTATGCTAAATTAAACCGTACTCAAATCCAATCCACACCACTTAAAGCCTACATGGATCTCGATACAACTGAGGTCTTATTTAAGAACGAAGGTGTTTCATCGCAAGTTTCCGATGAAGAATTTACGTTTTTTCGATTAGGGAAAGGACTACCCATGCTCGGTGTGGACTATCACACGGATGAGTTTATTTTAAATATTGATGAGGGTACTTATGTTTCCTACACCAAAGGTTGTTTTTTAGGCCAGGAACCGGTAGCTAAGGTACATAACCGTTCTAAACCTACTTGGAAACTGACGGTCAAATTTCAAGATGAGTGCTCTCCGGAAGAAAAAACTAGAATGACTTCCAAAGTTTTGGATCCTAAAACAGGTCGCACTAAAGGGTTTATCTTCGTTCACAATACTTAAAGAAAGACAAAATTATGAAAAAAACAAAAAGGATAGGGATTTTAACCAGCGGTGGGGATTGCCCGGGGCTAAATGCGGTCATTCGGGCGGTTTTCAAAAAAGCTACAAGGCAGTATGGGTATGAAGTCATTGGTATCGAAGACGGTTTTGAAGGGTTAATCCTCAACAAACACAGGAAACTTACGAACAAGGATGTTGCTGGTATCCTGACCCTCGGGGGCACTATTTTAGGGACTTCCAATAGAGCAGATGTGTATCGATATCCCACCCAAGAGGGGAACCAAACTGTTTACAAGAATTTATCCAAACAGGCCCTTCGAAATTTAAGCAATTTGAAAATAGAGTGTCTAGTATGTATCGGAGGCGATGGTACGTTAATGATTGCCAATCGTTTGGCCAGAGAGGGGGCCTCTATTGTAGGCATTCCCAAAACTATTGATAACGATGTTTTGGGGACAGATATCACTTTCGGCTTTGATACTGCCGTCCATATCGCCACAGAGGGGTTGGACAGGCTCCATACCACAGCGCAGTCCCACCATCGTGTCATGATCCTTGAGGTCATGGGCAGGCGTTCCGGTTGGATTGCCCTTTACTCCGGATTGGCTGGTGGCGGGGATGTTATTCTTATCCCGGAACTCCCTTACACCATAGACGCGATTGCCGAAAGCATCAAAGAACGCAGGAAAATAGGTAAAAAGTTTACCATGATCGTTGTTTCAGAAGGGGCAAAGCCAAAGGGAGGGGACGTGGTCATTCGGGAATTAGTCAAGGATGGAGCGGAGCCTGTTCGTCTAGGGGGCATCAGTTTTGTTTTGGGCAAAGAGATAGAAAAGCAAACCGGGATTGAGACACGTAATGTGGTCATGGGACATCTTCAGCGCGGAGGGTCTCCGTCGCCTTTTGATAGAATTTTGGGGACACAGTTAGGTTCAAAAGCGGTTGATTTTATCGTTAATCAGAACTTTGGTTATATGGTGGGAGTCCATAAGGATTCTTTTATTAAAGTGCCTTTGTCCAAAGCAGGCCAGGGGCAAAGACTGGTGCCGGTTGGCCATCCCTTCATAGAAATGGCCCGTTCTTTGGGAATAGGTTTTGGCTATTCCTTCAAATAGGGCCGGTTGGATTTTATTTGGGATGAATCCGAATATTAGATACCTTGGGTCCTCTTCGAAAATCATTTTCTAAATTTTCTCTCTTGTGATATACAATATATGTGTTATAAAAATTTTTTTAACCAAAGTAATGAAACATTGGAGGGGATATGACCATACTATTTCCATTAATTGTAGTTTCGATTTTTATTCTTGCTGCCTCCATTAGGATTATCCAGCAGTACCAGACGGGGGTCGTTTTTCAGCTTGGGAGGTACTCAAGAACGCTGCAACCGGGATTAAATCTTATTATTCCGGTCATTGAAAATGCCACTGTCATTGACATGAGAATCTCTACCAACGACATACCAAAGCAACAGGTCATCACCCGGGACAATGTGCCTGTGTCCATTAATGGTGTTGTTTATTTTAAAGTTATAGATGCTCAAACGGCAGTCATTAAAGTCCAAAACTATCTCTATGCGGTCTCTCAATATGCACAGGCTGCTTTGAGAGATGTGGTAGGAGGGATGTCCCTTGATGATTTATTGGCTGAAAGGCAGAAAATCGGCGATGAAATTGAAACTATCATTCAAAAGCAAGCAGAAGGCTGGGGGTTGCAAGTGACGGGAATCAAAATTCTAGATGTGGACATGCCGGAAGAATTAAAAAAAATGATGTCACGGCAGGCTTCCGCGGAAAGGGAAAAAAGGGCTACCATTACCAAGGCCGAAGGAGACAAATTGGCCGCTTTTAATTTGGCAGAAGCCGCCAAAACGATGGCCCAATCTCCAGGGGCCATGCAATTAAGGACGCTTCAAACTATCGATGGCTTGGGGCCTACAGCATCCAATACCGTTGTTCTCGCAGTGCCGGTAGATGTGATGGAACTAGTCAGGGGCGTTACGGCTAAGATCATAGACAAGAAACAGGAATAAAAAAACTGGAGTTATATGAAAATCCGTACCAAAAGCGTTCACACGGGAGTGAACATCGATAAAACGTTTAATTCAGTCATTACTCCGATTTATCCGACCTCCACCTTTTTCTTCGATGAAATAGGCAAAAACAAGGGGTATGATTATACTCGCAGCGGCAACCCGACCCGTGCGGCTTTGGAAGCTAATATCGCGGCTTTAGAAGGCGGGGTCAATTGTTCCGCTACAGCAACAGGCATGGCTGCAATCACAGCTGTTCTGTTTTTTTTGAAACCAGGGGATCATATCATTACCGGTGATGATATTTATGGCGGTACCTATCGTCTTTTTAATGCTGTTTTAAGCCCCAGGGGCTATAAGTTTTCTTTTATTAATATGAGGGATTTAAAGAAGGTGAAATCCGAGGTGACTAAAAACACCAGGATGATTTGGATTGAAACCCCTTCGAATCCGCTTTTGAATATCATCGATATGGAAGCGGTGATTGAGGTCGCTAAAAAAGCCAAGGCCCTTTCGGTGGTGGACAATACATTTTTATCGCCATATTTCCAGAGACCCTTGGAATTCGGGGCGGATATCGTGGTGCACTCAACCACGAAATACCTTAATGGCCACAGCGATGTTGTCGGCGGCGCTATTGTTTATGCCAACAGCCAGTTACAGGAACGCGGCCGATATCTAGTCAATGCCTTGGGTGTGTCCCAATCGCCTTATGATGCGTGGTTGGTTTTGCGCGGGACAAAAACGCTTGGCCCCCGTATGGAAGCTCACCAGGCCAATGCCATCAAGATTGCCCATTTTCTTGAAGGACATAAAAACGTAAAAAAAGTTTATTTCCCTGGGCTTAAGAGCCACCCGCAGCCTGGGCTCATTAAAAAACAAATGAAGGGTTTTGGCGCCATGCTTTCGTTTGAACTGAATACGGCCAAGGTGCCACTCAATAAGTTTTTTAGGAAGCTTGAATATTTTGCTTTGGCAGAGTCTTTGGGAGGGGTAGAATCTTTGATTGAGACACCTTGGTTTATGAGCCACGCTTCTATGGGGCCAGATGGTTTGAAGGCCTCCGGCATAACCAAAGAGACCGTACGCGTCTCCATCGGGATTGAAGACGCGGAAGATTTGGTTGCGGATTTGAACCAGGCGTTAAAAGGTTAAAAAGAGATGAAAATATTATCTTTGGTGGTTGTTTTTGGATCATTGGTTCTTAGCTTGAACGCGTATTCGGCCACCTCTGATATTGAAGCGGCCATTATGAATAAAAATTATCCGCAGGCCAGTACTCTTGCTTCCAGCCTTTTGAAAACATCCACAGACACTAAAGAACGTGTCCAAGCAGAATATTATTTGGGTCTAAGCCAGCTGCGGATGGGACGTTATGCCGAGGCCAGGAGCGCTTTTCAGATTGTGATGTCTGCCGCGGACTCACAAGACCTCTACGATAGGGCGGCCTTAGGCATGATAGAGGCGCTTTATACTCCTGGATTTTATAAAGATGCGCTTAAAGCAGAGGAAGACCTTTTGCATAAGAGCCCACATTCTTCTTTTTTAAGCCTGATTTATTTAAAAATGGCCCGTACACATTTGAAATTGACACAGTGGGGTTTGGCCAAAGAATATTTACAGAAAATCATCAATGAATTCCCACAAAGTATGGAGGCCCCCATTGCTCAAAGCCTTATGGAAGAGAAAGAATACTTCGCAGTTCAAGTGGGATCTTTCTTAGAAAAGGACAGAGCGATGGAGCTCATGGAACAATTAAAGACAAATGGTCAATATGCTTATATTGTTGAGACCATAAGTCCGCAAGGCAAGAAATTTTATCGCGTGCGGGTCGGACAGATGGCCTCTCTTTCCGATGCCCAAACGCTTGAGGCACAACTGGCGCAACTAGGTTACCCCACTCTCATCTATCCGTGAAACCAGTTAAACAAGCCATGGGTCAGAAGGATAAAATCTTATTTATTGTAGGGCCCACCGCTGTCGGTAAAACTGAAGTGGCCATTGAATTGGCCCAGCAATTAGGTGGAGAAATCGTTTCTTGTGATGCCATGCAGGTTTATCGCGAGGTCAATATTGCCAGCGCCAAACCAACGCAACGGCAGTTGGCAAAAGTTAAACACCATTGTTTGAATTTGGTTTCTGTAACAGAAGATTTTAATGTGGCCCAATATCGTCAAAAAGCCACCAACGCCATTAAAGATATTTTGGGACGCGGTAAACAGCCGGTGGTTGTGGGGGGCAGTGGTCTGTATATGTCCGTCTTGCTCAACGGTATTTTTGAGCAGGCAATTAAAAATGACACCTTACGTGGCCTGTTGCAAGAAGAACTTAAGACCCGAGGGGCGTGTGCTTTGCACGAACATCTTAAAAGTTTGGACCCCCAAGCGGCTGCCAAGATTCATGCCAATGATTCCAAACGTATTGTACGGGCACTCGAGGTCATTGGATTAACCAATAAACCAATTTCAAAACTTCAGCAACAGCGTGAAGGATTATGGGGTCAATATCCTATTAAAATTTTCGGTTTAAACAGGCCCCGGGAACAGCTTTATCTTTGGGTCGAGAGGCGCATTGATAAAATGTTTGAGCAAGGTTTGGTAAATGAAGTTAGGGAGATTTCGAAACTACACTTAAGTGCCACCGCTAAGACGCTCATTGGCATCCCGGAGGTGCAAGGTCATTTACAAGGTGATTACGGCTTGGAACGTGCGAAATATTTGATAAAACTCAATACCCGTCATTATGTCAAAAGGCAAATGACATGGTTTAGGCGAGATAAACGCATTGAATGGATTGAAATGGGAGAGGAGACAGTCTCCACCGTTTTGCTTCGCAAAACGAAACTGTGGAGATAAATTCGCACTGATGAGTTATGGCATCCTGGTGGATTCCATAACTCATATGCTCATTTATGAAAGAACGTATACTTTTAGCTATTGTGACTTTGACTCGCAGGGCAAGCTGGAGTCCGGAGGATGAAGCCGCGGAAATGGCCGAGCTTATCCATTCCTGTGGAGGCGAAGTCGTTCATACTGTCTTTTGCAAAACCATGCCACCGACGGCAAGCCACTTGATCACTAAGGGAAAAGTGGAAGAAATCAAGGCCCTTTGTGTGGCCGGAGGTGTGGATACGGTCGTTTTCAGCCATGATTTAAAAGGGACCCAGCAACGTAATCTGGAAGAGGAGTTTGATGTTAAGACATTGGACCGCACACAAGTCATTTTGGACATCTTTGCCAGGAACGCCACTTCTTTGGAAGGCAAAATGCAGGTGGAGTTAGCGCAATTACAATACAGGCTGCCACGCTTGAGCGGCCATGGCCAAGAAATGTCCCGGCTTGGCGGAGGCATAGGCACTTCCGGCCCCGGGGAAACAAAATTGGAAGTCGATCGTCGTCGTATTGCCGAACGCATCACTAAGCTCAAAAAAGACCTAGCACAAGTCACCCAAAGTCGCCAGGTCAAACGTAAAAAACGCCAGGAGCAACAGATACCGACAGTGGCTTTGGTTGGGTACACCAATGCGGGTAAAAGCACTTTGCTTAACGCCTTGACCGATGCCTCGACGCGCACTCACGACGGACTTTTTACGACACTCGATTCGCTTTCACGCCAGGCTTTTTTACCTGACCATCGTAAAGTGGTTTTAACAGATACCGTCGGTTTTATGCATGATTTACCCCATGGTTTAATCGAGGCTTTTAAAGCGACCTTGGAAGAGGTCCAACAGGCGGACCTTCTTTTGCATGTGATAGACATCAGCAATGTAAATTACAAACATTTCTTTACGGCCGTCAATGTTGTGTTGGAAGAATTGCAGGTATTGAACAAGCCGACTGTTTTAG
>JAJXTI010000095.1 GCA_021783915.1 bacterium | reverse complement strand
TTGTCCCTCAGGCAAACAAATGAGAAACCCTTGATTCATGTATGATAAGCATAAGATTGGCACTTATTTTTTGGTTTTTTCTTCTAGGTAATTCTTTTTCCCAAGCGGACAAGGTTCTTCTCTCATCTGCTCACCCCATAGGGTTGGAGACTGTTTTTGGTATTGTTGAAGAAATAAACCTCAACAGTATTGAAATATATAATAAAAATGATAAGTGTCTAAAAATATTTGTTAATGTCAGTAATATGGATGGATTTCATAAAGGAGACAGGGTTCGCATTGATTACTGGGTTACTGGTAATGTTGTAGAGCATATAAAAAAGATGTCATCCTTGGAATATAAAGAAAAAGGACAAAATCTTGGGTATATTTTGAAAGAGAAAGGAAAACATGAACGATTACCTTAATTGGCGTTATGCAACCAAGAAGTTTGATCCAACTCAAAAGATCACTAAGCAGGAACTAGACCATCTTTTGGAAGCTCTTCGCTTGTCTCCGTCCTCCTTTGGTTTGCAGCCATGGAAATTTGTAGTCATACAAGATGAAACTTTGCGAAAAGAAGTCAGGAAATATGCCTGGAACCAGCCCCAAGTCACGGATGCCTCCCATTTAATCGTTTTATGTTCATTAAAAATAATGGATGAGAATTATATCAAGAATTTTGTCATCTATATTGCACGGACAAGGGCAGTCACGCCTGAATCTTTGTCAGGATATGAACAGATGATGGTTGCTACCTTAAAAAATAAATCTTTAGATGAAATCTCTAATTGGATGAAAAGACAGGTTTACCTTGCTTTAGGCATGTTACTTTGTGTTTGTGCGCAAAAAGGTATTGATTCATGTCCCATGGAGGGGTTTGAGCCTAAAAAAGTGGATGGAGTTTTAGGCCTAGATAAGCAGGGAGTGGAGTCTGTTGTCCTTTGTCCGGTGGGTTACCGCGCGGAGGATGACCACTATGCTCATTTAAAGAAAGTACGTTTTAATAAAAGCGAAATACTTATAGAAAAATAAAGACTTACAGTTTTTTTAACTTTCTAGTATCACTTGACTTTTTACTTGGATTATCCTACATTGAATACTTTATTAATGGTTGCTTTTTGAAGATATTGCAATACCAATGAACCTTTTAAATGAAACGAACGCTCGGGTTGCTCTAAAGGGAGTTTCCTTACGTAAAACCTGTCCTTTAACGGTAATTATACCCGCTTATAATGAAGGCAAGAGTTTGGCGGACACTGTTAAAAGTGTTTTAAAACAGACAGTGGCTGTACAAGAAATCATTGTTGTGGATGATTGCTCAACGGACAATACCGGCCAAGTGGTTTTAGATTTAGGGGTCAAGGTTCTGAGACCTCCCCAAAACACCGGTTCCAAGGCTGGCGCCCAGAATTATGCTTTACAGGTAACCAACAGCGAGCTTACCATGGCCATTGATGCGGATACGGTCTTGGCCGAGGATGCGATTGAAAAACTGTTGGAAGCCTTTGATGACGGGAAAGTGGCTGCGGCCTGTGGTTTTGTCATCCCACGGTATGTCAATACCTTGTGGGAGAGGGGCCGTTACATTGAATATCTTTTTGCCTTCACATTTTTTAAGCCCATCCAAGATTATTATGATAAACCCCTCATCTCTTCAGGGTGTTTTTCTATGTACCGAACAGATATTCTTAAAGGTAACGGGGGATGGTCTACCAGGACGTTAGCCGAAGACATGGATTTAACATGGAGTTTCTACCAGTCTGGCCATAAGGTTCGTTTTATAGGGGATGCCGTTTGTTATCCGATAGAACCCCATAGTTTTCTTTTTATGCGTAAACAGCTCAAACGTTGGTGTCATGGATTTGTCCAGAATGTGCAACTGCATTGGCGTAATATCGTCCATATTAAATATTTACGTTCTATGGTCACAGTATCTTTATGGGACGCTGTGGTTGCTTCTTTTGTTTATCTTATTTTACTTCCTCTGTTGGCCATAGCTTTTCGTAACCCTGTTTTTCTGATTGGTTACATCATTGATGTGCCTGCTGTTTTGATTCCGACGGTTGCCGTGGCCATTAAACGAAAAGAAATTTTGAGGGTGTTGACCAGCCTTCCGGCCTTTTTTGTCCTAAGAACGGTCAATGGGATTTTTATGCTGGAAGCGATTGTGAGTGAATGGGTGTTTAAAAAATCATTTAGGGTTTACGAGAAAGGACATTGAAATGGTAGCGGGCATTCCAGGAACGGGCATTGGTGGTATTTTCTATTTGATGAGTGCTTTTTGTATGCCTTTGCGTGAGATGACCAAATTGGTCCGCGGCAAAAGCAATTTAATGCGGTGGAAGTTTATCGTTATGCAGTTGGGCTTGGCCTCGGGTATTGTGATGGGCTTTTGGATAACAGGTTGGATATTGGCCATGGTCATTCCTCAAAAAGCGCATGTATTTTTTATAATAACTTCCAATGGAAAAATTTTAAAAATCACACCTTTTATTACAGCTATTACTGTTTTGTTTACCGTTCTTTTGAGCGTAGAATTGTTAAGATTTTTCGTTCCTAAGCCGCATTCTCGTTGAATTTATTTTTTATGCTCTAGGCTGTGAGGATCAAATTTTAATTGTCTCAGTTGTGGAGTTAAGACTGCAGTCACAGCCACTACACCGAGGGTAATAATGCCTCCCACCCATACGCAGGGTACAGTACCGATAAGACCTGCCACCATTCCGCTTTCAAAAGCCCCTAGTTCATTAGAAGCGCATATAAATATCCAGCTTACCGAAGAAATCCTTCCTCGCATTTCATCAGGGGAAAGGAGTCTTACCATAGATCGTCGAATTACCATACTGACCCCGTCAAAGACACCGCTTAAGAATAAGGCTGATATGGAAAGCCAGAAATGAGTCGAGAAGGCAAATATTAGAATGCTTACACCAAAACCAGTGACCGTTAGGAACAGGTTACGCCCGGCGTGTTCTATGGGAGGGTGGCGAGTCGCGTAAAGCATGATGATTAAAGCTCCCAACGAAGGAGCCGCGTTTAAGAAACCTAAACCACTGGCACCTACATGTAGAATGTCCTGTGCAAATACAGGCAGCAGTGCAATCATGCCGCCAAAAAGCACAGCAAAAAGGTCCAGGGCCATAGCGCCAATCAGGGGCTGATGGTTAAAGACGAATTTCCATCCCAAAGAAATACTTTTGGTTATTGGCTCTTTACGGTCAAGAACCGGCTGCGGTTTAGAGCCAATCAAAAGCATACAGATCCAAGAAAGCAGAAACCATACTGCAATAAGTATATAACATCCTACGGCACCTTTGGCATCAAAGACAAAACCTATGAGGGCAGGACCTATGACCGAGCAGGAAATCCAACTGCTGGAAATCCATGAGGTGGCGCTGACGGTTAAATGCTTAGGGACTACTTGGGCTTCAAAAGCCGTGTTGGCCGGGTCCGCAAAACCACGAGCAATACCGGCTAAAAAAATAATGCCGTACAGACCTAATAAATTAGTTTGTTGTTGCCCCTGAGACAAGAAAGCCAGGGTCAGAGCGCATATTAAAGAGGCCATACGGGTTGTTAAAAGGATCCGCCGCCTGTTAAAATGATCTGCCACCCATCCACCGAAGAGAACCAGAGAAATGGCGGGGATTGCCTCCACCAAACCCAACCAGCCCAGTGAGAGGGGATTATGGGTGATTTTATAGATTTGAAAACCAATGACGACAGCCAAGGCACGGCTAGCCAGGGTAAAAAAACCTGTAGAACCGATAAAAAGCTGAATATCTTTGATTTTAAGCGCTGAAAAACTATTATGAGGTATCATTTTGAGTGTATTCTACTGAAAAATTGTATATGTTTTGTTAAGATATTAAAGTAGATTCTTAAAAAGAATTATAAGAATAAAAGGAACTTCACATAGAAATACTATGTCTAAATACATGGATGTCTTCAGTGAAAGTATATATAGAGTAATGGGTCTATTATGAATCAACAACTAAGATTAAATATTGAAACAGGTTGTGATAGGGGCATGATTCTTGCTTTTTGTGCTTTGATTTATTTCTTACCTATTTCAATCGCTTTAGTCGATTCTTTTGCCGCTTTGGCGATTTTCTGCTATGCCTTTAAAAAAATTAACGGCATCATTTTTGATTGGAAATTCAAAGCTTCTGATGTAAGGTTTTCACAAAAAATTTTTCTCATTTTTAAAGGGTTAGGACCTGTACCAAGCATCCTTAACCGTCCCATAGAAATCTTGGCTTTAGTGGTTTTTATTTCTGTTTTACAAAGCCAGTGTTTTGGGCTGAGTTTATTCGCTTTTATCGGGAAGTTTTCTAAGGGGATATTTTTGTATTTTAGTTTTATTGAGACTTTCATTGATGATAAACGTGTCCGCTTATTTTTGGTTGTTTTTCTAACATCTGCTTTTTTGACGGCTTTAAGCGGAATTATACAGCATTCTTTTGGAATGGATTTTTTAAGGGGACACATTTTAAAAAATTATGGAGTCAATGCCTCTTTTCGTTTCGCGAATAGTCTGGGGGCGTATTTAGTGCCTATCATCGGGGTAGTGTCCCATCTTTTATATAGGGTTTTCAGTAGGAAAGAATCATGGTTATTGAAAGGTATATTGGCCATTTTCCTTATGATATTGATGGTTTGTTTATGTTGGACATATTCCCGTGCGTCGTGGGTAGGCTTTCTGTTCTCTCTAGTTATGATGGTCTGCATGGATAGACGGAAGATATGGTATGCCATAGTTTTATCGTTGATCTTTATCTATTTCTTTTTACCGTCCTTAAATCATGTCAGGCATATGTCATTGTTGCAAGACAACCTAAATTATTCGTGGATTCATCCCCAAGATGGATCTTTGGAGCATAAAAATAATTTTATCTTGTCTTTTTTGAGCGAAGGGGGATCGGGACGTCTTCATTTTTGGCAAAATGCAATCGCTATCATTGAACGTTATCCATTATGGGGTAGCGGCCTCAATACTTATACAAGAATGCTTGAACGTTATTCGCTATCGTTGTGGTATGCGCATAACTGTTACTTGCAATGGGCTGCGGAAACGGGGGTAGTCGGATTGGTGTCTTTTTTGTGGATGTTGTATGTTTTTTTTAGTAAAGGACTTACTTCACTTAAGGTTACTCAGGATACTGTATGGAACAAAGCTATACTTCAAGGGGTATTGGCGGGCCTATCAGGATTTTTGGTAGAGAGCTTTTTAGATAACGCTCTCTATATGGTTCAACTAGGGATTTTGTTTTGGGTCATGTTGGCCTTAGCCATGGTCCTTGTGCAGTTAAATTCACGTCTAGGAACTTTTAACACTGTTTAATTGTCTAAAGAATGGAAAGTGGGTAATGCAAGATATTACGGAAGATATTCTAACTGAAGCGGCGCGGGGTGATTTAAAGGCGTTTGAGACGGTCTATAAGGCATCTTCAAGTTTTGTTTATAATGTGGCTTTTCGTGTGGTGGGAAACAAAGAAGACGCCCAAGAGGTTACGCAGGAGGTTTTTTTGACGGTTTATAATAAATTAAAGGAATTCAGATTCGAGTCTTCTTTCAAGACATGGGTTTATAGGATAACCGTTAATCACGCAATCAATATGGCCAAGAAAACCGCGAGAACCAGAAATAAGACCACAGTTTACAATGAACAGATGGAACCGCTTGCACTTCCCAGTGATATTGAGGCCAAAGTAGAGAAAGAATATAACGATGAAATCATCGAGGATTTGCTTAATGCCGTTAATCTTGACCAAAGAGCCTGTATAGTTTTACGTAATATCGAAGGTTTAAGTTATGAGGAGATTGCAAAAAGTTTAAATATTAATATAAATACTGTACGTTCCAGACTGAAAAGGGCCAGGGAGAAATTGCTGGCCGTAAGAAAGCAGGTAGGATATGGACAATTGTAAAAAATTCAGGGATTTGATTCTCACTGATTATATTGATGCCCAACTTGATATTGCTATTAAAACACAGGTGGAAGAGCATTTGCATGAATGCGCTTCTTGTAAGGCTTTTGCACAGGAAGTCAAGACTAGTTTAGTGGTTCCTTTTGAAAAAGTTACACGTCAGGAAGTCCCTGTTTATTTGTGGCAAGAGATCGAAGAAAAAATCCAACAACAGCAAAATTTAAGCAAAAGCCTGTGGGATTTGATTCAGGGTTGGATGGAAGGTATCACCTTTCCAAAGCTCGTGCCTGCCGTGTGCAGTCTTGCAATGTTGGTTTTTATAGGATCAGCGATATTTTTCAATCAGCAAATCAAACAGGCTCAGAACCGGGAGCAGGGGTCGTATCTGGCTTATGTTTTAACTTCAGAGGGCAGTACCGGTCAAGCAAGCAACGGTGATTTGGGAACGCCTATAGAAAAATATTTTCTTTAATGGGACTCATTATGCGGGGTGAATATTAAGGAGGTTTCGATGAAGATTATGAGGGAATTTAT
>JAJXTI010000009.1 GCA_021783915.1 bacterium | reverse complement strand
AAACAACTCCAAAAAACCTTACAGCCCTTTGAGTATTGACTATCACATCTTTTTCTATGTCATCCCCAGTATGCAATGTTAAGGGAGGATAAACTTTGAGCACATGTTTACCGGATTTTTGACGCTCAATCCATACGGGACAAATAGGTGTTTGATATTTAAGCCCTAAGCGAATGGCCCCTGTTGACATTGATGCTGTTTTGCCAAAGAAATCCACAGGAACACCATTTCTCCCTCCCTGATCCAGCACCAAAGAAATAATTTCATTGGCTTGCAAAGCACGAATGATTTCCCTCGTCGCGGAACCCGGAGGGATGACCTTCGCTCCAGCCAAACGCCGGTAATTATTCAGAAGTTCATTAAGTCTGGGAGTTTTTTCCTGTTCATTGGCAACAATATTGTAAGGATGATTACACATACTGCCGACTAAACTGGCTAACTCCCAACTGCCAGAATGCACAGCTAAGAAAATGCACCCTTTCCCAAGGGCCAAAGCATTGGTAATATTCTCCTTACCTTCAAGTGTTACTGTTTTTTCAAAGCCTTCTTTTTTAATTTTAGGCAGGCAAAGCAAATCCATAAAACTACAGGCAAAGTTTCGAAAAACTTGCTTAGTCAAACAACGAATATCCAGGTCAGACCGGCTGACAGACAAGGCAATTCTTAAATTTACTTCCACCACGGCCCTTTTCTTACTCATCAAATAATATCCCAAAAGGCCAACAATCCGAGCAATGCCCAAACTAAAACCATAAGGCAATCGACAGAAAATGGCACCAAAAAATTTAATGGTGCGGCAAAGAAAGGATTCGCTTAACAAACTCATCTTGATTTTGTGTAATTTTTAAATCGATATCTAAACTAAAAACAGTTAAACCTTGAAATATGCCCCGTGAAGGTATTATTTTAACGGCGTCCTTATGTGTCGTCACCAGGATATTGATATTTTCTATCTTGGCAAAATCGACTACCATCCTTAAATCTGTTTCACTATAAGGATGATGGTCAACAAAAGTTAAATCTTTAACTAAGATAACCCCCAGTGCTTCTAACATATGTTCAAAAAAAGACGGATCACCTATGGCACAAAAACTGATTACTTTTTTCTTCTTTAAAAAATTAAGATCCTCAACATTGCCTGTAAAGACATCCCTGAGACGTCCAGGCGCATGCCTGGATTCAACTATTAAGGCTTTAGAATTTATTTGCCGTAACCGCTCACGAACTCTTTGGGTGCTCTGGACTCTATCACTCTTGGTCAACATAAAAACATCCGCACGGGCCAAAGCACACGGCCTTTCGCGTAAAATCCCCCGGGGGAGCAACCGACCGTTACCCAAAGGGCATGCCGAATCAATGACAACGATATCCAAATCTCTTTTAAGAGACCAGTGCTGAAAAGCATCATCAGCTACAAAAACCTCAACAGGCCCCTGGCTTAATGCTTTTTGGATACTTTCTTTTCTATTCTTCCCGACTACAATGGGAACTTGCGGTAAAATTTCTTTAAACATTTTTGTCTCATCGTTAAGGCCGTGGGAAGATCCATAACCCCGGCTTAAAACAACCGCTTTGATCCCTTTCTGGTTTAAAAATTTGGCCAGCCAAATGACCAAGGGTGTTTTTCCAACTCCTCCTGTGGTGATATTACCGACACTGATAAGCGGCTTTGGGGCCTCATAAACAGACAAAAGACCTTTTTTATACATTGCGCACGTCAGATGAACGAGGACCCCATAACCCAAAGACAACACCAATAAAAAACCTTGGACAAACTTATCAAACCATCCGTGACGGGAATCCGTCATAAGCTCATAAAAATATTTTTTCCCCTCATACCAGAGGTTTCCTGTCGGTCTCATAACCACTTCTCTAAAATTTTTAAAGTGCGTTCAGTTGAACCTTGATTAGCTTTGACAACCGCATAGGCCTTTTGACCTAATTGTGTCCTTAAATGTTCATCACCTATCAAACGCGCCACCTGGCCTTCAAACTCCAATTCATCCTTGACTTGCACAATGGCCCCTTGAGTCTTAAAGAGAGCTGTCACGTCCCTAAAATTTTGCATATACGGCCCGATGATAACAGGTTTAGCATAAAAAGCCGGCTCGATAATATTATGCCCCCCGCCAACGCAAAGACTTTTACCGACAAATACCAAAGAAGCTTGTGCATACAAAGCACACAAGTGACCAATGGTATCAACGACTATCACTGTATCTTTCGTGTCCTGGCTGGGAGATAATTGTGAAAACCGTACGGCTTTAAAACCCCGTGATTGAACCAATCCCACGATTTGTTCACTACGATCCACATGTCTTGGCGCGATGACCAGTCCCCAAGAATCTCGATGCTTAGCAAAGACTCTAAGCACTATCTCCTCTTCACCTGGATGCGTGCTTCCGGCAACCCATACGGGACGATCCTTTAAAATCGGCAATTGAACCAATATTTCTTGATGAGAAGGCAATTCGTCAAATTTTATATTACCGACAGTTAAAATCTTATCTTTGTCGGCACCCAATTCAATGATCCTTGCAGCGTCTGTATCGCTTTGCATGCAAAAAAATGAAACTTTCTCAATGGTCTTTCTTAACAGAACCCTGATAGCTTTGTATCGTCCATAGGAAACATCCGAAACACGGCCGTTGGTAATCACAATAGGAATTTTACGCCTATAAAGACAATGAAACAGGTTAGGCCAAATTTCTGTTTCAGCGGCCAGATATATTTTGGGGTTAATCAAGCGAACGAAAGAAGACGCCACCCAGCTAAAATCTAAAGGTGACGGGATGACAATGGCTTTGTCTTTAAGTTTGCTCTGGGCTAGTTCATAGCCTGTTTTGGTGGTGGTGGTCACCACAATAGTATAGGACGGCCAACGGGACTTAATTTTAGATACCAACCCTGTCACGGCCATGATTTCACCCACGCTGACCGCATGAATCCATACACTGGAGACTGCATATAAACAGGCCTTTAGCCGAAAAGGAAAAAAACCTAAACGACAACCGTAACCCTTATACCAACGGCCTGTTAAAAACAAATAAGGCAAATAACCTAGGGCATATACAAAAAATACAAAGTTAAAAAGCATGACCGATATTCTACATCTAATATCGTCGGCGAGCTAGGAGAAACTTTTACTTAGATATAGAAAATATATATGTAAATCTGGATGGACGCGATGTTGTTTATCCCAAAATTTCTGGTCTATTGGCATGGCTGTAGGGAGACATTCTGAAAACGGTTGGTTTTGGCACAATACTTAAAAACACGCTTCCCCCTACCCCAAGAATAGTTCTTCAAGATCATCCCCAAAGCTGTGGCATAGATATGGTTTCCCAATACATTATAATGATTGGTACTATTGAGATAATCTTTGGGCTGCAGTTTTAAATCATTAAAAAAAGTTTTCAAAAGTTTACTGCCGTCAATATAGACGACATTGGAAGAATGTTGCAGCAAAATTCCTTGGATAGGTTTAGGCAGATCATTGAATGCTTGTTCACCAAAGAAGATGACCGATGAGTGCTGCTTGCGGGCCACGTCTAAAAAATCTTCGATGATTTTCTCGTTATAAAGCAAACGTTTGGCCATGAGTTGCGGGTCGGAATATTGGTCTTTAAACGCCTGGGGAAATTTATTTTTAAAATAGAGGTCCTTTAAAGCCAGCCCCGTATTAGTGAAAGAAAAAAACGGCCATTTCCAAAAATGTTCGGAAGGTTTAAGTCCAAAGGGTTTATAGATGTATTTGTCTCTTAAAGCAGGGTTAAAGAAATCCAATGGTGTAAACCGGCGCACGCAGACATTGCCATCTTTCATCGTCAACAAAGGATGATAAAGGGTCGATTCGCGCAGCGTCGTACCACCGATGAGACTACCTTCGATCCAGTCCCTGTTGCAAAAAGTAATGTAATTGAAGAAAACCACATCGGGGCTATATTGAAGGCCTTCTTTGATATAACGCAAATAAATTGAACTAAGCCCGTATCCAGATACACCGAAATTCATGACCTCCAAACCATTAAAACTCTTTTCAAGTATAGCGGGCCAACTGGATTCATTGGGTTCACCATCACAAAAAACAAAGGAATCGCCGAAAACAGCAAGCCGTAATGTCGTTGGCGCAGGGACCAGGGAATACTCTCTGTCTGAACGCAACCCCTGGCTGTTAGAACGGTAGACCCAATAAGTTTTGTCTTTACCAACGGTATAACCCAGATCCAGGTCAAATTGATAAAATGAATTATGGCTGTCCTTTTGTGTAAAAATGCGATCAATGATATCTTTCTTGATGAGAACATCCAAAAACTTCTGGTTGCCTATAAGAAACAAAGAATCCCCAGTATGAACAATATAAAGAAGATAACCGTAAACGACTATCTCTATGATTAGCCAATTAAAAAAAAGAAAAAAAACAATGCCCCGCCATGAAGAAGGGTGTTTTTTATAAAATAAAAAACTTAATAAGACGGCTGCTGCGGCCAGGATTAGACGTAACATGTCTTAATTAAACAGGGCTGTGAGACGTTAAAATTTTGTATATTGTATTAGAAAGTCCCCCCCAAAGCTAATAAATACTTATCAAATGTCCCACCAAATTAGAAATGTCCTAAATACTTATCAAATACTTATCAAAAAACTTTATAGTCCAGCCGCCATGCCAATCCCCGTGGTTTAACGACAACTGTGGAATTGGGCCCCAAAGAAATGATGAGAATATTAGGTTGCGGATTCAGGGTATAGCTTGCACCATCAATCTCAGCGCTTAAAAAATATGGTTGCAAATCACCGACCTTGACAGGCCACCGGCCCAAACCCATATAGTATTGTTGACAGGCTTGGCCAATGACATCCAAATCATTACGGTTTTGCACCAATCTTGCGTTAGTGATGGCTTGTATGCCGGAAGGATGTAGAACTGATATAAACAACGCCACCAGTCCTAACCCCAAAGCTACTTCAACCAAGGCAAGACCTTCTTTATTCAAAAAGTGGCTGTCCATATATTTTTTGTAGAATCATAAGCCGAACTACCGCTATTATTGAAATAACTAGTTAATTTAGCCGCCTGGGCCGCGTTGATACCAGTTAGGCCAACATCAAAACGGGTATTGTCTGCGGCATTAGGCTCCAAGGCAAAGTCACCACCCCACGGGTTAGATTTAGCAGCGACAAAACTTGCCGGTAATAAATTAGCTGTTTGCAAAGCAGTGAAAGTCAAATTAGCGTAATTTAAATTTCCATTAGATAAATAATTCTCTGCCGCTGAACGTATTGAACGGACACTATTAGCTGCCGATTGCAACCTGGCGTTATCACGAATACCCGCGGAAACAGATATCGCCAGGATTAAAATTGTTATGACTGCCAAACCAATGGCCAACTCCACTAATGTAAACCCTTTTTTATTGTTCATAGGACTCTCCTTTGTTGATGGTTCTTCCCACTTCGCTCGCTCACTACCGAGGAGTCGAAGAATTACTGCTAGTTACCTCCGGCGATCGTCGTTAGGCTGCCATAAATAGGCAAAAGAAACGCAAAGGCGATAACAACCAAAAACATCCCCCCTAATGCCAACAAGACAGGTTGCACGACATGAATAAGCCCGTCGACTTGCGAACCAGTACGCTTGAAGAAATAGTCTGCCAAAGTCAAACAATATTCATCGACTTTGACCATTTCCTCAGCTCTATGCATCGTCGAAGAAATCATCTTAGGAAAAAACTTGTCTTGTTCGATGGCTTGCCAAAAACTAGCCCCTCCCAGCATATAGTTCCGCCTACCCATAAAATGGGTCGCAACAGGTGTTTGATCAAACGCATTTAAATCGTTAATGGCCTCAAAAAGTGAAATGCCACTTTTTAAAAGGACAGATAAATTAAGCAGGTACAGAGCCAGCGAGGATTCCTTAAAAATCGTTCCTAAAACCGGTAGGTTGTACAATCTCTCTTGAAAACAATAACAGTTTTTCCTGCCCCAAAAATACACCCCAAAAATTGCCAGGGACACAGCAAGCACCAGCATCCACGCATATTGCTGTAAAAAAAAACTTAAAAACAAGACCCCTTGGGTGGTTTGATTATGCAAAGCTTCTATAGGAAGAAAACTCTTAAGTTGTGGAATGACTCGGAGACTAATAAAAAACATAACGGCCAACAGCAGAGTAAAAACAATAAGCGGATAGATTAAAGCTTGTTTTATCTTACTTTGCACTTGATAGGACCTTCTGAAATATTGTCCCAAGGTGCCGACAGATTCGGCCAATCTGCCTGTTTTTTCTCCAGCTGATAAAGTGATGTTGACAATCCATGGGAAAATATTTAGATCTATTAAAGCTTCAGTCAAAGATTTTCCTTTAGATAATTGTTCCTGCAGGGTCAATAAACTTATAAGCAAGGTTTCATCTTTGTTGGTTTCTTTAAAAATCGATAAAATCTGCGGAATGTTCATCCCTGTTTCCAACATGTTATGAAAATCCTCGAAAAATACCGCTGAGGATAAAGCAGACAGTCTCCTACGAGACAAAAAATTAACAAGAACCCTTCTATAATCCGGTTTAATCTCTATGACATAAAGTTCCTGTTGGGACAATTGTCCAACAATGTCCTTCTTTTGCCCCATTAAAGTGGCCCTGACTTCTCGACCTGAGCGTGTCAATGCACTGTAAGTCCAATACATAAAAATGAGGTGAATTCATGATAATTGGGGAAAATATATTTGAAGATTACTGGGGACAGTTATTTGATTTTAAATCAAATTATGAAATAATTATATAAGAAATATGTTGTGTGTCAATAAAAAATTTTTATTATTTTGATATTTAATCAACGTTTTAACTTATTGATTACTTTATTCATTAAGCCCCAAAAAACCCTTTAAATCCGTCATAGGCTCAATATTGATGATCGTGGGTGTAAAACCCGACGCATTTTGAAGCTGGGTCAGCATGGCAGGGTCAAGATTTAATTTCACCATTATTATTTTGTGTTTGCAAATTCATATTCGAAGGGGTCAAGTCGATACCACCGGCATTAGATTTCATAACTTGAGACCCCCGCTCTAAAACATTCCGTACACGATCCTCTGGTGTTGGAGGCGTGGCCATGGCTGAATCGGAAAGCGGAAAGTCTTGACGGAATTGATCTAAGCTCTTACCGGTCTTAATATATTCAACAGCTTTTTGAAGGAGGTTATTATCGTAGCCTGGTAAATCAAAAAAATATTTATACCATTGCGTCAAAGTTTCTTTTTCCTGTGGATCCAATGCCCTCCCGTTTTTTTCCCCCTTCTCCATCTTAGAAAACATAAACGTATCGCTGGCGCCGATGCGACTTGTTAAAATCGGAGCTGTTTCAATATTAAATCTAAATCCTTCCCCTGCAATGCGGGCAATAGTGTATAAAAGGCCGTTACGATCTGGCGTACCTACAGAACAACTACTGGCGGATCCTCCGTTAACTTTTAGGTCTCGTATAAATTTGATCCTGGTCTTAGTCTTTATATTATTCTGTTGTTTTTGAAACACATTCTCCACTCCAGCAATATTAAAAATATCATCAATTGTTAACCTTTGACCTTCTTGTTCTGTTAATAAAGCCTTTAACAAAATAGGGATTGCATATTTAACATCAGGTTTCCCATATTCGTTGTATACGGCATCTTTGGAAAATACGACCCCTTTATCTCTGAGTAATTTCTCCAATTGCGGCCAAATGGCCTCAAAATTTACCTCTCCAGGAAGAAAATATCCTTCTAATTGGTCTACAATGACCTTCTGGTGTGTACGGGATTTCACCAGTGTGCGTACCTGGGAATTTACTACGTTTAAACCCAAAGCCGCCACCAATCCCATAATTTTATACATTATTCCTGACCTATCTTGGTTGATATCAACCGTCATATTAAAGAAATTTCCAAGTTCCGTTTCAATCTGAGCGGCCCTGGACAATAATAAATTCGGGTCCGAAGAATCGCGTATAAGGGCATACATAATCATCTCATGGGCCATGTCCAAGCCGTTGCTAACATTGAGCTCACGTAAATAAATCATGGGAAGAAGTTTGGCATATTCATCATATAATTCTTTAAAATAACTCTGAGGAGGTAACTGCCCTAACAAAAGCCTGTGCTGATGATTTGGATCAACAGCATCCACTTCTTCGTTGAGTTTTTGTTCTATTTTTTCCAACGTATTATCGCTAATAGATGGTTTAAAGGTCTCAAAGGCGGCTTTAATTTCGCTCACAGTAATCAAATTCCTATAATAATCTCTTATTTGTTTATCTTCCTTGCTTGCTAGCATGCGCCATTGTTTCAAAGTATTTTTTCTTTCAGAATCTGATTGATTGTAATAGTCTGCTAAATCTTTGTGCAGAACATGGACTTGCGGGGAAAGGAATGCTTTCCCCTCTTCCGGGTGGGGATCTACAGAATAAGCGTCCGCTATTGTCAATAGATACCAAATATCCATTAAACTACTGTTGACTGATGGCGGGATATCTTTATAGGAAACAATGTCCAACAAATCACGATGACAAAGTGTTATCGGCGGTGAATAACGCCCTCGGGCGTTTAAGTCTTGGTGGTGCCAAACCAACCAAGCTATCCAGTCAGAAAACAATCCCATTCTAGGGAAACGCGCGAGGACCCGATAGACAAGGCTATTGGCACCTTCTACGGGGTGTGGACGTCCCAGGTGCTGATATTCAGCATCTTTTTCGGCATCATGCAAAAGCATAGAGAATCTTAAGATGAGCCTTGATGTATAATCCCCCATAACATGTTGGTAATCATTCTCTTTATTAATCCCTCTTAATAATTCAGGCATACCATTCTCTGAATAATACAACAAATATAGAGTATGATAGCTCAAAGAAAAACGATGGATTTTACCTGGAAAATGGGTGTTTAATTCAGCTAATTCCGGCAGCATTTGGTCTAACAATCCAATTTCGTGCATACGTACCAACAAAGGGCTGATTTTTTGCTCAAGCCCCATGAACTTGACGAAACTTTTTCCTACAGGATCAGAAATCCTTTTATTGGTTTGAATCTTAACTCCCCGCATAGCAGCCAAAACAGTATCATCAATAAAAATCCCTTTTTGAGCGGCATAAATAAAAACATCCACCATTTTCGCAGGGTTTTCTTCAAAAACGCCTCTCAACTGACTCGTGGAGCCGTCAAAGGTAAGAAAATAAACCGGCTGAGGGGATTGATCGGACTTCTTCTGCCATACGTTATTCCAATCTCTATAATACCCGCTTTGCAAAGCCCTTACTTGCCAGTTTTCCCCAAGCTCACCTACACTCTGTCCTTGGGGCAAATAATCACGCCCTTCGATATCAGTGGCAATAGTAAAGAAAACTTTACTTAGTAAAGGATAAATCGCACTAGTCAATTCGTAATAATCACCCACAAATTTTCCCACATCTTCGCCAGGGATATAATGACTAACCGAATCACGTCTAGGGTTAAAAAATTTTTTACCTGAGGAATCTGTATCTAATTCTAAAGGTGAAATTCTTTTCAAAATTAAATATTTCTCCGCCAATTTACTCCAATTTCTATTTAGTTCTTGCCCTTCTTCATTGGTAATAAACCCTTTATTTATTAAAACCCGTATCAATTCAGGAGTAGTTTCAATAAAGGGGGATTTATCTTTGACAATAAACCCTTGTTTGGACAGCCCCTCCAAGAAAGTGTCTATGTCCCGTTTTCTAAAACTATCCCAGTCCCTGTCCCAGAGTCCAAAATTATTTTGAAGATATCTTAAAAATTGGATTAAATTCTCTTTAGAAAAAGATTTGTTCATAAAATACTTATTTAAAAATGGCTCAATCTGGTTTCGAACCATATCACCATAAATGTCTGTAGTAATCTCCCCTCGAAGATATGGTATTAGCTCACCCAACTGGCTGCCGATTTCCCTCAAAGGCCCTAAATCTTTCTTGAATTGGCTTACTACTTCCTCTTGTGAAGTAACACCTGCTGGACGTAATGCCTCTAAACCATAATGCCTACGAACAGCATCTTCCTCCAACAATTTAATTAAACTTTCAAACATCGCCGGGCCGCCATACATATCATCTAAAGAAATTCTTGCATGATAAAATACAAAAGGGCGTAAACGCTCCTGGTCATTGATTGCCTTACGGATCTCTTCAAAGGCGGCCTTGGCGGACTCGGCATCTTGAAGGTTGTCAAACTTCGAACTTATGGCTAAAGGCAACCTTAATTGGTTTACCCCTGGAACAGAAGTCTGCGTAAACGCGTTCATCGCCCTGTCCGACCCTTGTCTGGCCATTGAGATATTACCCCTCATTTCCCTTACAGATTTAACTCCCGCTTGAACAATAAAATCTTCTTCCATCTTTTGTACTGAACCCGGTAATGATGTTTGAATGACCATGGCCTTGTCCATATTCAAAGTTAGCCCCCCCGAAAAATACTTCCTAGGTATGGTTTCCTGAGTAACGGGGTTCACATCTTCTTTGATGTAGTTATAAACTCCTTTCTTAAACGCCTGTAGGTAACGCTGGTAAATTTTCTCCTTCTCATTGGGGTCATTGATATTCACCCCAGCCACTTTTTTCTTGTCTACGTACACCTGCGCCAGCAAACTGTCCTTGACCTTCTTCTTGTACCAGGTGGCAAGGATAAGCGAATTGTAAACTTGGCGTAACTGGGCAAAGTTCTTGCCTTCATTGACCTCCTTCTGAAGTCGTGGAATAACAACCTCACGGACAATCTGACTGCCTAATTGGTTAGTATCTTTAGTTTGTATTCGCTCGGATTGAATTCCCTCATGTTTAGCCAATGAAAAATAATCTTGTTCTAACATGACTTTAAGTTTTGATTCCACCACATACGCCGTACCTGCCTTGGCATTCTCGTACACAACCGCCTTCTCGGGAACTATCCACACCTTGTTGAACGTATTGACAGGGATATTGGTCGTGTGGTATTTCTCCTGCGCCTGCTCATACACCTTCTTCCAAAACTCCTTGCCTATGCTCCCTTCAGGATAAATCAAACTCGCTGTTATCTGCTTGAGCATGTAGTCTTCCGCAAGCAGGTCTCGCCCCATCTCCGTCAGACCAAAACTATTGGGGATAATACGGTCTTTCTCATACGGGCTTAAATTTACCCACAGGTCTTTCTCAGGAATGGTCAAAGAGGCAAGAAAATATTTAATCAGCTTACTTGACTCATCTTTAAGCTGGTTATTGCTTAATTGGCTATCCCCCTTATCAAGAATAAAGTCAAACCTAAACGGATTGTCAGGATGAACTTTGATGCCTTTAAGGATTGGCAGATCAAACTCAGGGCTCAAATATACCATCACACCGGGCGCGGGCAGCTTCATCTCCTGCGCGCGCACGGGCAATGGCCCCAGCAAACTACCGGTAAAAGTCAATAAAACTATAAAGACTGTTGACTTAAACAGACTTATGGATGAGCTAATGGGGTTTCTCATATACAAAAATTAATAGGTTGATCTCTACTATAAAGTATGTAGTGAAAATGGAAGGTTTTCAAGACCTAGGAAAGAATTCTAAGGAAACGCTTACTTGTTATTATTAAATGGATTAACCCAAAACCCTCTGGGCTTCTACGATGCTTGTGGTTCCGTTGGCAATTAAACGCCTGGCATCATCGACCATGGTTGGATATCTGCTTTCCTTGATAAATTTCTTTAACCCCACTAAATCTTGGCGGGACAGAAATTCGCCGATAGACTCATCAACGGGCAACAACTCAGCCACTACTGTCTGACCAACATAACCATTTTTGCAGGCATTACAACCTTGGGTCGTGAAAACCTTCTGTTCCAATTCATTAAGGTATTTGATTTGACCTTCAGCAAGGGTGCGTCTGTTCAATGTTATGCTTTGCTTGCAAATCGGACAAAGTTTGCGCACCAGCCTTTGCGCAATGATCAAAGATAAATGATCCGCCATGTGTGTTAAAGGTAAACCCAAATCTTGCAAACGCAAAATAGCATCGAAAGACCTGTTGGTATGTAAAGTAGTGAATACTTGGTGGCCCGTCATTGCCGCACGCAAAGCTTCCTGGGCTGTTAATTCATCGCGAATTTCACCTATCAAAATAATATCCGGATCATGACGCAAAAACGCGCGTACCGCCTGTCCAAAGCTAATGCCACGCTTTTCATGGATCTGTACTTGGGTCATCAATGGAAGCTGAATTTCTACGGGGTCCTCAATAGTAATAATTTTACAATCAATAGATTTAAGATAATTAAGCATAGCATATAGGGTTGTGGTCTTGCCGCATCCAGTGGGACCGACAATCAATGTGATCCCTTCCGGTTTCTTCAAACTTTCTTGAATTAATTTCCATGACCTTGCACCATACCCTAAATCAGACAAAGTCATTACGGTCTTACTCTTATCCAACAAACGTAAAACCAGTGTTGAACCATGGATTGATGGTATATGAGAAACTCTCACATCTATCTGACGATTAAGCTGTTGATATGAAAAACGAGCATCATGGAAATGCCCAAAATCACTAATGGTCACTTCTGCTTTATGAAAAATAATGTTGACCAGTCGCGGCAGGTATTTTAATGGTAAAGTTTGATAAAAACTTAGGATCCCATCAATACGTAAGCGGATCTCAATAGCTTTCTGCGAAGGTTCAATGTGAACATCACTGGCCGATTGACTGATGGCCAGGGTTAAACATTCTTCGAACCATTCATTCAGGCGTTCTTCGGTTGGTGAAATCAATCGCTCTTGAGCCACAGCATTATTTATTCGATTTTTGGATAAAGATTCCAAAGCTTTAAATAAAGAACTCTCCAGTCCCACATAGAAAGACACTACTCGATTCAATCTTTGATTAATTTCATCTGTTGTTTGCGTATCATCAATCTTAGATAAAACAAATATCGTTTCACCTTCAATCTTAACTGGGAAAACCATTCTCTCAAATAAGAATTCGACTCCAAACAAGCCGACCATAACTTCATCAGCTATATAATCGCCTTCAAACACCTTCCAACCTACTTGATAAGCGATAGCCTTGGTAACGGAAATCTCATCTATGAAATCATAATGGCAAAGAACTTGCCCTAATTTTTGGTGCCCATTATTCTTCTGGACACTCAGACAAAAATCCAATTTCTGACAATCGATGAGCCCCTGCCTAGATAAAATATGCCCCAATCGTTCATTGTTCATAAAAGACGCAGCTCCTGAATATTTCCATCTTGATATTGCACAATAACCGCTTGATGATTAATCGTTTTAATGACCATTCCACCGATATTTTCACCCTCCTGAGCATTGATATCAATTCCATCAATATTTAATACAGCCTGTTTTTTAGTTGCACTTTCAAAAATACCTATCAATTTAACATTAGATTTCAGTGCTTTTTGATCACTTTGACCGGGTATGGACGAAAAACTTTTCGATTTATTCAATTGGGCTATTTTTTGCTCTATTTCTTTCTTTTTAAGTTCCAAACCAAATTTTTCTACATCCAAATTAAGCAATTTAATGTCTTTGAACTTTTCATTCTCTTTATGAATAAAATCATTCATTTGTGTAAAATCCTGATCCTGGCCATCCTCCTGTATCTGAGCATCATCTTCCATCTCTTCTGAGGCTAGATCTTGATTGTTTGCTGTATTTAAACCCGTTTTGATTTGTGGCTTTACTTGAAAATCGTCTCGTTCTATCAACGACACTTCATCTGCGCTTACGTTGGCAGAATAAAATATTAAGACCATACTTACAAAAACACAAACCTTCATATTTACCTCCCGTAAAGTTGAAATTGCGATTCTACTTGATTGTTTCTGAGTAAAACACTTGAAACTCTTAATGGGTAAAAATTCTCAAGTGTTCTTAGAAATTTCAAAATTGTCATGTTTTGATCTGTATTTCTAAGATCATAAAAAATCATATGCAAACTCATCTGTTTTATCCCCAACCATCTGGAAGAATTGATGGCCTGGAAAATAAGTGCATTTGTATTAACCTTATCTGCCACCATAGACACTTTTAAATCATAGCAACGGCCAAACATACGAATTTGTTTATCTAAATATTCATAATTACTCTCCAAAGATAAAATTTCTTCATCAGGCAAGAATTCCAAATAGTTTAAATCATTTTGTAATTTCTTTATCTCTTTTTGAGAAATGGAGCTTTTATATTCTAAGATCTGCCCCTCTTGCCAAATATGGAATGAACTATTAAGAAACCAGAGGCAAAACATAACAGAAAATGTCAAAACTGTGCTTTTCATAAATCCTTATCCTTCACATCAATCTGAAGCCTAATCTGCTGCCCTAAAACCTTATTAAAAATAATGGAAGAAATCTGGGCGTTAGCAAAAAAAGATTTCCGTCTAAAACTCTCATGGAGAGTACCTTCATCTTTAGGATAAACTAATCCTTGAAACTGCCAGTTATCGCTAATCTTCTGAAATTGGATATTATCGATAAAGTAATCTTGAGGAGTGGCACTTACGAAATCAAAATAGACTTTTGGGTAATTTATTGTTTTATTTTTTGATAACAGACTTAAGAATTTCTTTTGATGAAAAATCTTTAATTGCTGCCTGTATTTATCTTCCTGTGCTTGCATATCTTGATAATATAATAACTTCTTTTGCTTTAAATTCTTGAATGCCGTATAAGAACCAAGACCTAATAAAATTAACGATGAGCAAACTAAAAGCATGTTCAAATGACCCCTCCATAAGTTGCGCTTTTTTTGCCTTACAACTTCCTCTACCAAAGAAAAATGCATCGTGAATTTAGCGCTTTTAAGTCCTTCTAAAACCGCAAAATCTACATCCACATAAACAGCGTTTTCTTTACGTAAAAATTCCTGATCTTCGAAAACAGATAACCATTCTTGATTATTAGAAATTAAAATGAAGGGATTGATTAATGCTTGTTCTCTGTCCAAACGGTCTGATAAGAAATTCTGCCAACTGCGTTTAATTTCTGACATCATATAACCAGTATCACGCATAGTTATACGCCTTGGACTGCTGAAATACATATTTTCAAAAAAAGTAATGACCGCCTGATTTCCCAAATCATCAAGGAAAATGGTATATCGATGGGAATCCAAAAGATTTCTTGACTTTAAAAACGCTCTGATTGCCGCCGCGTAAGGCACCAAAGTATTGACACGGACCCCCTTAAAATAATTATAAATTTCTTCAATCTTATTTTGTTTGGCGCCGATAACCTGCATTGAATCTGATGATAATTTCTCCTGTACGATGATATAATCATTATCAAAGGCTGAATTGACCAAAGCTTCTTGGTGGTTCTTTCGTTGTCCTTGCAAAAAAACCTTCTTAGTCTGAAAATCCAAGAATGCAGCAATCACTGTTTTTATACCGCCTTTAAGATTACGTTGGGCTTCTTGACGCCCATAAGTACTTTGTTTACCGTTAACATCCACATATAACCAATCATCAACTAGTGCATAAACCATACTTAACCTCGATTGGGAGTAATGAAAACAACTAATTCACTTCTGTTATTTATATTCTCTGTATATTGAAATAATTTTCCCAGCAGAGGCACTTTAGAAATAATGGGAACTCCCTGTTTGTTCTTTTGATGGTTGGAAGTAATCAGTCCTCCTATAGCTACGGTCTCCCCTTCTTTGACCTTAACCAAAGTATTGATGGATTTTGTTGTCGTCTGAGGAGCTTCCACGGTCGTATTGCCTGAAGTAATGGAACGGATATTATCAATAGTCGTTACAACAGGGGCCACAGATAAGTAGATCTGTCCTCCCACGATATTGCCCAATAGACGCATGGTCACTCCTTCTTGGACTTGAGATGTAGATATAGAGGTAATTGTGCCTGTTTGAGTCACCTCAAATGTCGTATTATCGACAAAACTTTGGGTGGAACCAACTTGGATGACTGCCACTTGGTTATTAAGGATCCTGACCCTCGGCTGAGAAACAATCTCAACATGTCCCTGTTTAGCCAAAGCGTTAATAGCTACTCTGATACCGCTGTCAGTAACCCCAGAACCCGGCTTAGAACCATTACCAGCAATTCTTAAAAATGATCCACTGGTAAGATTTTCTGACGCAAAATTGGTCATCATACCTAGATTGTTCAGAGTTTTTAAGTTCTTGGCCAAAGCGTTCCAGTCCACACCAAAACGGTTCTCATTATTCAAAGACACCTCCACCACCTTGACATCTACTTCGATTTGCTGCGTCACCCTTTCATTGAGATCTTCAAAATATTGTCCGATCCTTACAAGACTTAAAGGTGTGTCTGTGACGATGACAACTCCCCCCGATTTATTGATAGAAAACTTACCCTGGGTTGAAATCAAACTTTTCAAATTTTCCCGGACATCATCCCAAAGTGAAATCTCAGAAGACTCATTTGATACTATAATCTTTGTCCCTAATTTAATTTGTTGACCAGAATTCGTATTATTAGATGCATTACTTAAGACCGTATTATTTGTATTATTAGTCGATTCGACAGAAGATTCATTGCTGGTTAAATCCTTGAAATTTTGTTGTACTGGGGGCAGAACAATTCGATAGATTCTCGTCTCCAAAGCCAAAATAATCAAACTTCCGTCTTGAGTCTTGAATCCATACCCTAATGGAAAAAGAAGAATATTTAAAACGTCGACCGCTGTAACGTCAATCAGATCTACTGACAATTTTTTGTTTTCGACTCCGGGCCCTAAAATCAGGTGATAGCCACCGGCCTCTGCTAAAGGTTTTAAGATTTCAGTTAAGGGTAAATCTTGGGCTCTAAGGGTAATCTTTTGTAATAACTTTTTAGGTGCAGTCTCTTCTCCATTTTTTGGCCACGGTTTATCTTCTTTGCTAAGTTCGGGCAAAGAAGGCTTAACAGACAAATTTTTATTCTGCTGGTTGTTCCATTCCTGTTGGATAAGCTTGACCCTCTCTTCTTGAGTCATGCTCAGTGTGGCCCATCCCTTGGGGCAAAGCAGTAATATTAGAAACATCCATGTCCATATAAAAAATTTGTTTATCATAATTATGTCCCTCTTGTGTTTGTATGGGATAACCTGAAGATATCGCCCATTGGCCCGGTTTAATAATAACCAACTCATTATGTTCAGGAATCATAACACCATTGGTTAGATGGGCGGGAACCCTAACTTCCTGTACAATGGGGGCCGTCCAATGGTAATAAGGAAAATCCCCTCCCTGAAACTCAGATGCAACTTTTCGAATCTGTTCTTGTACTCCCTGTCTATAACCTTGTTCATAAATATTTTTATTGGTATTTGGAGCAGTCAAACATCCAGCTAATAACAACGATAGTAAAAATAAAAATACTTTATGAAACCCCATATGATACTCCTTAATATAGGTTAATAATATCGACAAGATACCTTATGAGTTTTGGGGGAAATCCGGTTTAAAATTCGGGGAAACCTACTGTTGAACTTAGGGGATAAGTTCAATTTATTGATAAATCATCAATAATAATACCAAAATTATATTAAATGTCAATATTAATTATTCATTATTGATTAAGAATCAGATATTAACTGGTTTATTTAAGTCCGCATTTCCCTAGTATCCACATCATCGGGCACCAATTCGTAAATGCAGATTGCAAAAGGTTAAGCCCTACAAAAGCCGTGAACCACAGCCATAAAGGGCTTACAAAATGGGCCAAAATAAGGCTCAAAATGATAAAAAATCCCGCAATACCACGAAGCGTTCTTTCCATGAGACTATCCCTCCTGTTTCGGTTTCATGACAATGTAATAAATGACGGGTATCGCCGTGCGCGACAGCAGCGTTGATGCGACCTCTCCGGCCATCAAAGAAAGGGCCAGCCCCTGGAATATCGGGTCAAAAAGAATGACCGAAGCTCCTATCACAACAGCCAGGGCCGTCAAAAGCATGGGCCTAAAACGCGTGGCTCCCGCATCGATGACAGCTTCTTCCAGGACCATCCCCTCTTTTAAACGCAGTTGGATAAAATCAACCAGGATAATCGAATTTCTCACCACTATGCCCGCCCCGGCAATCATACCGATCATGGACGTGGCAGTAAAAAACGTCCCTGTAAGCCAGTGCGCGGGAAGGATCCCCACCAAGGTCAAAGGAATAGGCAGCATAATGATCATCGGCACTTTGAACGACTGGAACCAGCCCACCACCAGCACATAAATCAAAAGCAACACAACGGCGAAAGCCAGGCCTAAGTCCCTGAAGACCTCATATGTGATCTGCCATTCCCCATCGAACTTGATGGCCCATTCCCCTTCGTTTTTGGGCATCTGTGTCCAATATATCTTAAGTTTTTTCTGTGGGCCTGGCGGTATGGGCAGCTTTTCCAATTTTTTGTTTAAATCGAATAAAACATACACAGGGCTTTCAAAAGGCCCAGCCACGTCGCCCAGCACGTAACTGACCCTCATAAGGTTTTTATGATAAATGGGCTTGTCTTTTAATGTCAGGTCTGTTTTGACCAGCTCTTTTAAAGGTATAGGCACCCCTGTTTTAGATAACAGCGTCAGGGACAGAACACTGTTTAAATCTTTGCGCTTGTCATAAGGCAATCGTAAAACAATGTCCACTGGTTCGTATTCCCCCGATAAATGCGCCAAATCAACGTTTTTGCCACCCAAAGCAGTCGTCACCGTACTTGCTATCAGCGCGGGTGATATGCCGTTAAGGCTGGCTTTTTCGCGGTCGATGGCAAGAGAAAATAACTTTTCGTCCGAAGCCTGATACGTGGCCACGTCCGTCACACCAGGGGAATGCGTCATCACGTTTTCTACCTCACCGGCCAGGCGGTTACGCTCCGCGTTGTCGGGCCCGTAGATTTCCATGACCAGGGTGGCCAATACCGGTGGACCTGGCGGGACTTCGGCCACCTGGACATGCCCCCCCCCGTAAGCGGAGATGATTTCGTGGATTTTAGGGCGCACGGCCTTGGCAATGTCATGGCTTTGCCGATGGCGCTTGTCTTTCGGCAAAAGATTGACCTGCAAGTCCGCCTGGTAAGGGGCATCCCGCAAATAATAGTGCCTTACAAGACCATTAAAATTATATGGGGCGCTTTGGCCCACATAGGCCTCTATGTTGTCCACCTCAGGGACCGTCTGCAGATATTTCGCTATTTTATCAATGACCTTGCCCGTTTCCTGCAGCGATGTCCCCTGCGGCATATCAAGAATGACCTGAAATTCATTTTTATTATCAAAAGGAAGCATCTTGACTTTGACGGCCTTAAAAGGAACAAGCAAAACCGAAAGCCCCAAGAGCACGCCTAGAACAATAAGAAAATTCCTGCGCACTTTCGCGTTATAAATCAAGGGTCTCATGTACCAACGATAAAATTTTGTCAACCAGTCTTCCTGGGTGTCGTGGCCTTTAAGGGCGCCCCGGGCATGGGCCTTTTGCAAAATAGTCTGGGCAGCCCACGGGGTCGCCACAAAAGCAGCCATCATGGAAAACAGCATCGCCAAGCTTGAACCTATGGGGATAGGGCGCATGTAAGGCCCCATGAGCCCCTGGACAAAGGCCATGGGCAAGATCGCAGCGATGACCGTCAAAGTAGCCAAAATCAGGGGGCTTTGCACTTCATTGACTGCCGTGATGACAATGTCCAAAAACTTACGCCCTTTATTTTGCGGCAGGCGCAAATGGCGGACGATGTTTTCCACGTCCACAATCGGGTCGTCGACAAGAATACCGACGGAGAAAATCAAGGCGAAAAGGGTGATGCGGTTTAAGGTAAAGCCCAGCCAATAAAATGACGCCAAAGTCAGCGCCAGTGTAAAAGGGATGGCCACGGCCACCACACCGGCCTCCCGCCAGCCTAAGACCAAAGCAATAAGCAAGCTGACAGCAATCACCGCAAGCCCCATATGGAAAAGGAGCTCGTTGGATTTTTCAGTGGCGGTCTCCCCGTAATTACGGGTGACCGTCATGTGCACATCATTGGGGACCATCGTACCTTTCATCCCCTCCACCTTCTTTAAGACCTCCTCACAAAGCTTTGCTGCGTTGGCCCCTTTGCGCTTGGAGACCGCCAGAGTAACGGCCTCATAAGGGCCTGTGCCAGGGTGTTTGTTCCCCAAACCGAAACGTATGTTGGCGTAACGCTCTTGGTCGTCTGGGCCATCAACAACACGGCTGACGTCTTTAAGGTAGACCACGTTGCTGCCGGAAACGCTAACTACAAGGTTTTCCAGATCTCCCTTGGAACGAAAAAACCCGTCGGATTCAACTGCGATGTTTTCCGGCGAGGTCTGCAAATGCCCCGCGTAAGATTTCACATTGGAATCTTTGATGGCCGCCTCAATCGAACGCAGCGACATCAAATGTTGGGAAAGCTTGGCCGGGTCTAAAAAAACCTCAAAGGTCCTTTTATGCCCACCGATGATCTCCGTCTGGGAAATGTCCACAATGTCGTTGACGGACTCACGCACTGCGGCGACCACTCGCCGCAGGGACTGGCTGTTTCTTTGGGAAGAATAAAACGTCATGGCCAAAATGGGCACGTCATCAATAGAGTGCGTCTTGATCAAAGGCTGGGAGGCCCCGGGTGGCAAAAGGTCCAGATTCGCGTAAACTTTCGTATAAAGTTTGATCAGCGATTTCTCAACGTCTTCCCCCACTTTAAAACGCACTATAATCAACGCCCCGTTGGGTTGGGCGGTGGAATAAATGTATTCAACCCCAGGGATTTCCCAAAGCTTGCGCTCACCGACATTGATGATCCTTTGCTCGACCTCCTGGGCCGTCGCACCGGGGTAACGCACAAAAATATCAAACATGGGGACAGAAATTTGCGGTTCTTCTTCACGCGGCAAATTGACCACTGCCAGAAAACCTAAGAATACCGCGAATGCGAGGATGAGGGGCGTGATCTTGGAACGCACAAAAAAAGACACCAACCGGCCAATCCAATTTAAACGGTTATTGTCCATAAACCACCTCTGCCTCTTTTTCGTTAAGGACACCAGCATAAAATTCCAAGGTCAATAAACTCTGCCGGCGCGCAGCCTGTGTTGTCAGCCACCGCTGATAGGCTTCGACCAACCCTGAGCGGGCATTGACCATCTGGTAAATACCACTTCGCCCTTCTTTATAAAGCGGCTGCATAAGGCGCACGGATTGCCTAGAGTCATTGTAAATCCTAGACGCTAAAACAGAATTCGTTTCCAAAGCTTTAAGGCGATAAAAAGTTTCTGCCGTGTCCTTGGCAGCCTGGTCTTTTAACTCCTGAACCTGGGCTGAAAGGCGGTTGAACTCTTCCTTGGCCATCTTGATTCTGGGGCCATAACCGGGATCAAAGATATCCATTTGGGCTTTTAGGCCAACCATATAACTACCCCTGCCTTCCCCTGCAAAACTGTGGGTATGCTCATCCGCATCACCATAGGCCACGACCTTGGGGAGAAAACTTTTCTTTTCTATTTTCTGTTGAATACCCTGTGCCTGAAGGATTTTGTTTAAGGCCTTAATGTCCAATCGCCCTCCAGCCGTCTTAGCCATCCAATCTTCAACAGTTCCTTGAAGTTTTAAAGGCCTCTTAAAATCCAGTGAAACCTCAACAGGCAAAGACGGGTCGGCCCCACGCAAAACATTAAAGGCCATTGAAAGGGCCGCCTTTTGGGCTGTTATCTCATTGTTTAACTGCTCAAGCTGGCTCTGGCTGATGCGGGCCGTGTAAAAATCGGCGCCCAGGACCATCCCTTTACGGTTTAATGACTGGGCAACAGAAATATCTTCCTGAGCGGCCCTGGCAGCTTCCCTAATAACTATCAATAACTGTTCTGTTACAGCCAAACGGCTGTAGACCTCCGATGCTGCCAGTATCGCCTCCATGTGTGTCAATTCCCACTGGAAACGGGCGGATTCATCCAATAGACCAACGGATTTGACCCGGGAAGCTGTCTGGGAAAAATCAAACAACAGCCATTGCCCTTGGACTCCGGCGGAATTGTCCGAATAGGACGAAGGTTTGTTCAAACGATCTAGGGCAAAGTCATCGCTGGTAAACCTGTTCTGGCGAAGCAGGGCTCCAAAGACATAAACAGGGTCATTGCCATAATCAAATTTTGCCGACAACCATAAGTGAGGAAGGCGACTGGATGCGACCAGTGCTTTTTGGGCTATCGTCTTTTCAATATTGGCATGCTCCTTCTTTAGGGAAGGATAATAAGCCAGCACCTGATTGATATATTGGTGGTAAGAGACTTCTTCAGGTAAAGGCGCCTGCCCTGCCCTTGAAAGATGGGACGGTAAAATAAAACACATGCTGATAAAAAACACTCGTAAAAGGTTCATGGCATTTGGCGAAGCGCCTTTAACAGTTTATTAAAACGCTTGTCCGTCAAACAATAACAGGACCTGGCCCCTTTTTTCTCGAAAGTAACAATCCCAGCGGCCCTTAAAGCGCCCAGATGTTGCGAGACCGTCGATTGGGGGAGGCCCATCTTATCGACGATCTTATTGACATGGCAGCCATAGACGGCGATCCCTTCAGCCATCTTAAGCCTGGCCGGGTGCCCCAAGGCCCTTAGAATTGATGCGGTCTTGTTGTAGTCCATATTCCGTCCTTTCCTAAACATATCGTAGTATTCAAATACTACGATATAATGTTTTACTTGTCAAGTCAAAAAATGACCTATAGAATACCCCAAAAAATAAACACCCGTGTTATATTGGTAATTAATTTGAACACCATTGAATTTACCCTATTGATTGGTTTAGGCTCAATGTTCGCGGGCCTGGTCGGCTCATTGACTGGGCTTGGCGGAGGCGTGGTCATTGTCCCCCTTTTGACACTTGCCTTTGGCGTGGACATTCGTTATGCCATCGGGGCATCTTTGGTGTCTGTCATTGCCACCTCTTCCGGGGCCGCTTCAGCCTATGTTAGAGAAGGGTTTACAAACCTAAGAATCGGTATGTTCCTTGAGATCGCAACGACCATAGGGGCCTTGACCGGCGCTCTCTTAGCTCCACATATCTCTGCCCCTGCCATTGCCATTGTTTTCGGTCTCGCCCTTTTACATTCAGCTTATACGTCCCATCAAACCAAAGAAATGGAACCGAATGAATTAAAACCAGACCTCCCGGCGACCTTTTTAAAAATGAATTCCACCTACCCCACTCCCCAAGGGCCCAGGGCCTATTATGTACAAAATGTTCCTGGAGGCTTTTCGGTCATGTTTATAGCCGGGGCACTGTCCGGACTGCTCGGGATAGGTTCAGGGGCCCTTAAGGTCATTGCGATGGACCGTATCATGAAAATACCTTTTAAAGTTTCTACAACAACCAGCAACTTCATGATCGGTGTTACCGCCGCGGCCAGCGCCGGGATCTATCTTAATCGCGGTTACATTGACCCTGTACTGGCCATGCCGGTCATGCTGGGGGTGCTGGCTGGTTCCATGTTGGGGGCCAAGATTCTGGTCAAATCAAAAACACGATTTTTACGTTCGGTATTTGAAGGAATCATCCTGGTTTTAGCCATAGAGATGATCTATAACGGGGTTTATGGAAAATTCTAAAACAAAAGAAAACCCAGCGATAACCAAACACCAGATTATGGAAATTTGGATTGGTAATATCCTAAGAATCGGCGTGTCGCTTTCGGCCTTCCTGGTTGTTCTAGGAGGCATGTCCTATCTTTTCCATCAAGGATCGGTGGTGCCTCAATATTCGTTATTTAAAGGCGAACCCGCACGCTTGAAAGGGTTTATCAGCGTCCTACATACGGCATTAATATTGCGCAGCCGCAGCATTATCCAGTTAGGGTTATTATTGCTTATCGCCACACCCGTTGCTAGAGTTGTCTTTTCGGTTTTTGTATTTGCCCGCCAAAAAGACTGGCTTTATACGTGGATCACTTTAATTGTCCTTTGTTTACTCATCCTCAGCTTGACGGTAGGATACGGGCCTTAAAAATAGTTTATCCCAAATTTTGCATTAGAATATGCTGATGCGGGTTTATGAGAGCCCGTAGGGATGATCCTTGGCGCACAGGTTAATGGCCTTAATAAGGTCACCTTGGCATTCATTGGCCATGGCCAAAAGGTATTCATTATTACGGGGTTCCGAATTGGCCGCCCAATACAAGAAAGGATCCGGGACCAGGCGTATCACACCGTTGCATGAGTCCGTAACAACAAAGGCCTCGGAATACTTGCCCTTGACGGTCTCGACAGTTTTAAGCGCCTCAAGAACACCTGATGACAAAGACAACCTGTCTTTTAACAAGTCGATCAAGCTGGCTTCCTGTTTAAGAAACACTTTATTGGAAGCATTGGCCACTATGGCCAACCCGGTTTCATGGCGGGTCAAATCCGCGAGTTCTTGGGTGATGGCGACAACCGAACACCTATACTTACGAAATGTTTTAAAAGCATTGGTGATAAAATCCACCGTATTTTTGACCCTCAGAAGAGACCACGCTTCATCAATCAATAAATATTTACGTTGGGGCCTCATCTGCGGTGAAGAAACGAAAGCCGTCGTAAAGAACATCAAATTAAGTAAAACAGCCAGTTGCAAGTCCGGGTAGGCACTTAGATTTGCCAGCTCGAAAACAGTGAATCGGCCATGGATTTTAAACTCATTAACACCGTCAAAAAAACCGCCATAGGGACCTCTGCAAGTAAAAGGTGTCAGACGTAACGCCAGCGTGGGCCCCATGACGGAATTGATGCCGAAATCTTCATTAAATTGATTATCATTAAGGATGGCCACTACACCTGATAACGTAATTTCCTGTCCAGATTTTCTTTGTTCATAAGTCTTAAGGACGGCTTTTTGCAACAATCCTTCCTCTTCCCGGCTTAACCGGTCACGTTCATCTCCCCCAGACGCCATTTGTGACAATAATGACATGAGAAATGATAAATTCTCGGGTGTTGGCTCATTGATAAAGGGGTTTATTTTGACCGGATGGTTAATATCAAAACTGACATATTGCCCATTGAGGATCCCATTTAACTTCTTATAGGAATCCCCTTTATCTAAAACAAAAAAATGGGCCCCAAGACGGTCATTTTGCAGGATAAAATCGTTCATAAAAAAACTTTTTCCAGATCCGGAAGCCCCGATGACAACCCCATGCGGATTAATGTTAGAGTCAAAGAAATCCAGGAATATAATTTCTCCCCGACGATTTAAATATAATTGGGCCGGTGTTTTTGTCCCCTTTAATGAGCCGTAAATCGGCAACATGTCCGCGGCATTAGAGGCCATAAGCCTTTTAGACCTGCGGATAAATTTCTCATAATAAGGGTCGAAATTAAGCGGCAAACAAGTCAAAAACAGTGAGGCCCCAATCAATTCCTCTTTGATCCCTTCACAATTAAGGCGGTTTAGAACATTGATAATCCTGCCGGTGTCCTCTTCAGCTTTTTCTTCTTTCTGGTGGCGCACGATAAAATGCGTCCTCGCATGGACGATTTTCCGGCCGCTCTTGAACAAATCACTTAAGGTCTCATCCAGTTCTTTCTTTTTCTCGATGGCTTCCACGCTCTTATCACCAAGCCAATTGTCCTGGTGCATAAAAGCAAAACTTTTTTGCATTTGAAGATGGTCCATGGCTGTTTGCAAGGCCGGCACTATAAAATTAATTACAACCGTTAGATCAGAAGGGATGTCTAAAAGACAAAAGCTGGCGCCTTCGTATAGCTGCCTGCTAAACATACCGGCGATTGTTTCGGATGGCAGTTCCTTCAGGCTCACCACACGCATATGGTGATCTTCAAACACAAATCCATAAGGTGTTGTCACAGGGACATTGTAAAGGACCTGGTCGCGCAAGACCGCCTTTTGGCCAACGGATATTTCCGGTATAATTTTTCGACGGACAGGATTAAGAAAACCATAGACCAACAGCATAAGTTTTTGGCCATCCAGGATCTGATAATCAATCCCTGAGGCCTCTAAAACGCCCTCCATTAACCCGCTGTATTTTAAAAAATCTTTCTGATGGCCTTCCATTTGATGTGTAATGTTTTCTTTCAAGTCTTTCTTTGCGCCAATAACAGAGATGGTTTTTGTTAAAAAAGAAGGGCGCTTCCAATCAGGAAAGAACCTCAAAGTTAAATACATTTCTATCTTCTTAGGGATGATTTCGTTAATCTTAGAATTAAAAAACCCTTCAGACGAAGCCTCTATGTGGCTTATTTTGCCCTCGGTAAAAATGCCCGGGGAACGCTGCTTTTCCTGAAGGTTTCGATAAGCGTGTAACCGATCATGGATTTGGCCATGGCTGGACAGAATAATTTGGCAGGCCAATCTTTCAGTGGGCACACGATTGAATAAATTCTCTAGTTGGGCCGATAAATTTAACAGATAATCGTTCTCTTTGCCTTCAGTCTCATACAAAGCGACCTTCCAAACCTTTCCCAAACTCCCGTCGGACAGGACAAATATATCATTGGTGTATTCGATATATGGTAACAAATCGACCAGGGAGTAACCTGCCTCAAATATCTTCTCTAATTGATGTGTCGCGATCGGCATACCCTTTCTTGTCCCCCTTTGATTTTTTATGTCCACCCACTCGTGACGGCAAAGGAACAATCACCGGCAATCTTGCATCCATACTCTGGCCGTCCATAAACCATGTCGGTGGTTGGATCATCACATAATTCCAATGCCCGGCAATCATCACATCCGCATTGTCTTGAGATTTATGGTCAGGGATCCATACCTTACGCACCACCGGCCCGTTCATGATGGGTATGTAAGGTTTCACATACCCGAATGTTTTCTGTTCTTTGAGGTTGTGCTCAATAAATTTTGCCACATCTTTACCAGCCTGCCCTGAACTCCGGCTATAAATATCCATCATCGTCATTGGCCCTGCGTCCTTCTTAACAGCAGCCTTATGTGGAGCGCAACCATTAATCCATAAAATGCTGATG
>JAJXTI010000094.1 GCA_021783915.1 bacterium | reverse complement strand
CACATCATGTGGTGCAACGGGGAAACCGTCGTCAGAGGGTGTTTTTCAATGATTCAGACAAGCAGGAATATTTAAAACTGCTTAAAGAATCTGTGGTGAAGCATGGTGTTAAAGTATGGGCGTATTGTCTGATGGACAATCATGTTCATTTAATTGTGGTGCCGGGACACAAAGAAGCATTAGCGCAGTGTATAGGCTGGGTGCACAAACAATACACCCGGATGGTCCATTTTCGGGAAGGATGGCGTGGTTATTTGTGGCAGGGGCGGTTCAGCAGTTTTGTATTGGATGAGGGGCATGTGTATGCTGCAGTAAGATATGTGGAACGCAATCCTGTTAGGGCAGGGCTGGTTAGTAAGGCGCATGATTTTGAATTTTCTAGTGCCGCAAGGAGAGCCCAGGGGTCCAAGGATGGATTGTTAAGTGATTTTTATTTAATGGAACAGGTCAGGGATTGGAAGGAATATTTATCACAGGCTGATGCAGAAGGTGATTTAAAATTGATGAGAAAACATGGGGTAACGGGCAGGCCATTAGGGAGCAAAGAATTTTTGGAAAAGCTAACTAAGAAGTTAGGGGTAGATTTAACGCCGAAAAAGCCGGGGCCAAAGCGTAAGAGAAATAATTAGGTACGTGTCACCGGAATTCCCTGTCCCCGGAATTATGCCCGGAATTAACGGGAATTTCCCCGGAATTACCCGGAATTACGTTATGAGTATGATTTCAATCATAATTCCAGTCTTTAATGCAGAAAAATATATTGATGCGTGTTTGTCTGCATTAAGAAACCTTGATTATCCTAAGGATCAATACGAAATTATCGTTGCTGATAACGGGTCAACAGATAATACGTTAGAAATCATTAAATGTTATCCTGTCAAATTATTTATTAAGCCGAGAGTGACGATATCGGCATTGCGTAACTTTGGGTCCGAAAAAGCGAAAGGAGAAATATTCGCATTCATTGATTCAGATTGTATTGCCCCTGTTAATTGGCTAAGAAAATCGATAGAATTTTTAAATAGACCAAATGTCGGAGTTGTAGGCTGCTGGTATCAGCTACCTGTCAACACTTCATTTATAGAAAGAACGTGGGATATACACACAATGCTTAGGAGATCGCAAATAGGAAATATTGATTGGATACCCAGCGGCAATTTAATCATACCAAAGAATATTTTTTATAAGATTAAAGGGTTCGACGAATCTTTATTTACTTCCGAAGATGTAGATATTTGTCAAAGAATACACAATTTAGGCCTGTCTGTTTATTCACATCCTCAATTAGCTATTATCCACATGGGAAATGCTAAAACTTTAAAAACTTTTTTACAAAAAGAAAAATGGAGAGGGGAAGGAACAATACAAAATTTTTTACATGATTTCCCCCATTTAAAATGGAACAATGCCATCATTTTTACAGGGATAACATTACTTGCTTCTTTAGGAATTTTATTTGGACTTTGTGTTGGTATTATAAAAGGAACATACACCGTTTTATTCTGTTCACTTATAACCATCTTTTTAATTCCGCTATATTTGACTTTCAAAGCTGTTATCTACAGCAAAAAATGGCAATATTTTTTACCTTTGGCTTTTTTATTTTTAATTTACGCATTTGCTAGAATTTTATCTATTTCAAATCCAAAAATGTGGCAGGTTATATTACAAAAAGGGAAGAATTATAATGAATCCAAAAAGAATATTTAATCTCATATTTACTGTTGTCATTATTTTAGTCCTTGTTGGTTTAGGAATTAAACTAGCAAAGAAAATCCACCGGCATTTCACAAAACCGAGGCTCTTTGATACCCAAAAACTTTTATCTGAAATCAAACCCCTTGCGGGACAGGAAGGCCTGAAGGTTTTTGTGGCCTCAAGTTTGGACCGTATTTTTTTAAACGGCAAGACCCTGTTAAAACCCGCCTTTACAAGCACTGCCTCCATTTCTGCGGCAGGCAATGAATATGAGTCTTTCCAGGTGGTTGTTTCTTCAGCGCAAAGGGATTTGCCGGGTGTCCATTTAGAGACCTCTGATTTGGTCAACCCCCAAACAGGGGGCAAAATTTCCCATGACCATTTTACCTGGCGCGTGGTGGGCTATGTCCCAACACTGACCCCTTATTATCCGGTCAAATATGTCGGACTATGGCCGGACCCGCTGATACCGGTCAACTCCTATGATGTCAAAGCAGGTACAACCCAGCCTTTTTGGCTGACCGTTTATGTGCCGCCCCAGACCCCTGCCGGAGACTATACAGGCACGGTTAAAATCGAAGGCCAGGGTCTTGCCGCGCAAAATGTCCCTGTCAAGCTCCATGTGTATGGTTTTACCTTGCCTAAAGAAGATAGTTTAAAGACTGCCTTTGATTTTTATCCACAACTTACCAAAATCCGCTACCCCCAGGGGGAAGACGAGTCCAGTGAAGCCTGGCAGGCCAGGCTGGGGGCCCTTAATGAGAAATATATCATCACCATGCTCCAATACCGCATGGACCCTATTTTAAACATCGATCCAAGCTCCCAAACTGACCTGGCAAGGGTTGACCGCTACAAGGTCTTTGGGCTTAACAACTTTGCCATAGGCAAGCATGGGGGGACCTTTGATAATAACTGGCCCAGGGACACCGCCTCTATCGAAAAACTTTTTGACACCTACAGAGGCTATGGGGAAGACTTGAAATTAAATAATTTCCTTGATGACACCTACATCTATACCTGGGACGAGGGAAAAATAGGCAACCCTATTGTCCCCAAAATCGCTGGTATGATCCACCGGGCCTATCCGAAGCTTAAAAACATGGTCTGCTATCACGGTTTTTGGGACCCTGACCAAGACCCCAACTGGGGCAAGGACATCGACATCTGGACCTTTCAAATTGACGATTTTAATGAGGCACAAATGCGCAAATTACAGTCACATGGCATGGAACTATGGATGTATGTTTCCGGCCCCGGCGGCACAGGAAGCCCCAATCTGGCCATGGATTTTGACTCCATTGACTACCGCATCATTCCCTGGATATGCTGGAAATATGACATCCGCGGGTTTTTGTATTGGTGCGTCAATTGGTGGCCATCGGTTGACCCGTTTAAAAATGCCAGAAATACGAAGTGGGAACAAAACGGCAATGGATTGCTGTTTTACCCGGGCAAGGACGGCCCCATAGCTTCCCTGCGGATGGAAATTTTCCGCGACGGCATGGAAGACTACGAGTATATCCAGTTATTGCTGCATAAACTGCAGTTTATTAAATCCAAGGGGCTGGAGGCCAGGTTTAAGAAAGAATTTGATGAAAGCATCCGGTTGTTGACCATGGACAACACCCTTGTGCGGTCTCCGTTTAGTTTCACCAAGGACAATGACTATTTAAAACGCCGCCGTGATGAGATTGCTCAAGAAATTGAAAAACTTGATTTTATGCTAAAACAGTAGGAATTCTTCCAGAAATTCTTGAAATAAAAGAATTTTTTTCACATCACCAGGAACATAAAGCATTGATTCCACATCTAAAGCCAGTTGTTTGAAATCAAGGTCCTTACAGTGTTTAAGTAATTTGGATTTCAATTGCTTTGCGTTCCTGATCCCCGTCTTAGCGGCCAGATAGGAATAGTTAGGCTTGGTTTTTCCTGACAAATAAACAATATCATAAAAATCACGCCCCATAGTGCGGGGTCTGTCCAAAACAGCATAAAATTTTTGAGACAATAATATATCAACAGGCACGACATTAATTCTCAAAAACACATCAAATTTATTGAGGATGACTTTATCAGGGAGATATTGAAATTTCTGAGGCTGAGTGTCAACTTGGATCAAAATTCTTTCTTCCTTGTGCCCTGTCAACCCAAGTTCAAAAAGAACATCACAAGACCTAATATAGGACCTGCAAACATCCCCCAAATTTATTTTTGTTTCGGTTTTTAACCCCGAAAGTTTTAATCTCCGGGTAATTTCTCCTATCATTTGTCCGAAATCACGGGCCTTTAAAGAAAGATTATCAAAATCCAGGTCTTCAGAAAAACGCGTATTACCATGTACAATTTGTATTGCTGTTCCCCCCATAAAAGATAATCTGTCCGCATACGGAGAATCAAAAATAATTTCTAATATTTTATATTGTAAATATTCCCTGAGAATGTTCTTTTTGAAAAACCTCAAATTTTGCGGATAAAACGATTCAATGTTCTTTAAATTAAGCATGGTCCATACACTCCAAAAAAAGTTTGGCCCGGTCCGGACACCCTGGTTGGGCGGATCGAAGGGCATAGGTTTGAATGAGGCGCTTATTAATAAGACGTCTAAAAAGTTCTTTGTTAATCCTCATTCCTTCAAAATCTTGTCTATCCCGCATAGAAGGATTCAAATATAAAAAATCAACAACCGCTTTCTCCACAGATGCCATTTTAAAATATTTTCCCCGGTGTTTAATAAGGTTATAACCAAAAAACATACCTGTCTTGATGGTCCTAAAAATAAACTTTGCCAAGGGTGTCTGAAACTGGTATGTTCTTCGTGTAGCGACCGCTGTAATACCATAAACACTTTCAGGGATCAGGCCATAATACGAAAGGGCCATCTGTAAAGACACATAAGACGGCGCATAAATTTTATTCGATATTTCAAAAAGGGCCCCTTCATCTACTTGCGTGTCAGAAAAAATATAGTATCCCCTGGTTAATTTCTTAATATACCCTTTTTTTTGCCATTCAATGAGGCGTGGCCTGTAGAAATTCCGTTCCACTCGCCTAATATCGTTTAGCGAGAAGACTGTAAAATCTTTTAGAGCGTTATGAAATTCAAGATATCTCATATCATTTCGTTAAGGTACGTTAAATAGTAACTTGACGAAACAAGTATATACTATCTAAGATGAAATCTCAAGGGAATATGGAAGAAAACGTTTTTATAAAATGTATGTTTTGCCCTTGATTTTTGTCAAAATTTGACAACAGGCTGGATGTATGCTATGGTTTTCTTTGGATGTGCCATGTTAATTGAAAAAGGTAAACTACGCGAAAGCGCAGGACACAAAGCTATAGGGCCTAACCCCAACATGATGTTGGGCAGGCAGCCAGTTGCCAAGCTAACAACAAACCTATTCTTTGTGTCCACAGGGAATAGGTTTTTTTAATGTTAAGGAGGCCCCATGAATAACCAAAAAATTTTCTTAAGTTTTATGACACTGCTTGGTTTATGCTTTTTCGCCATCAACTCTGTTGACGCGGCTACCTATTATGTCAGGCTTGATGGAGGCACTCCAACCCAATGCACAGGCACAACCAATGCCCCGTATCCAGGCAGCGGTAACAGCCAGCCGTGCGCCTTAAACCATCCGGTCTGGGCCTTGGGGGCCGCAGGAACAGCCGGCCTTTTAAAAGGGGGAGACACGTTAATTATTGATGATACAAACCATGCCACTGGCGCCCAAGCCCAATATGAAATCGGCTATAGTATGCCTAATACGATTTCCTCACATTGTTCAAAAAATTGGACCTATGATTGCGTGATGTCACCAATCCCTTCAGGCCCTGATGCCGCGCACCCCACCAGAATCCTTGGCAGTAGTTATAATTCCGGCTGTCTTAAAAAACCCCAATTATGGGGAACTGACGGCGTTAGTCAAATATTAAATTTGTCCAAAGCTTCCAATGTGGATGTGGAATGCATGGAATTGACTGACCACAGCAATTGCGGGTTTAGGGTTGGCAAACCACTCTGCGCTGAAAATTGGAATACGGCCCAATTAAGCGGGCCCTATGCCAAAAATGGTGTTTATGCCCAAGGGGGCACCAATTTTTCTTTCACAAACCTGGATGTGCATGGTTTTGCTGCCAGAGGGTTTTTAATGGGAGGGATCAACGGTATCACCTTTACCAATGTCAATATGGATGGCAATTACATGTCCAATTGGGACAGCGATGTGGGAGAAAGCAACAATGTCAGCTACAATTCCGGTGCCATTGTTTTAGACCATGTTAAAAACAGATTCGCAGGGTGTTCGGAAAAATATCCGCGCAGTCCTTCCTTTAATACAGCGGATTATTCCAATTGTACAGACCAAAATGCAAACCCTCCGGGCTATGGCGATGGTTTTGGAGCGTATAAAACCGGTGGTAATTGGGTGATTACCAACAGTGAATTCAGCCATAACACCCAGGATGGCCTTGATTTGCTCTATCATGACGGTACAGGTTCTGTCACTATTCAACGGTCTTTATTTGAAGGCAATGACGGTAACCAAATAAAGGTATCATCTATTAATACAGACATTGAAAATTCTGTTATTATTAGTAATTGTAATTATCTTGCTAAAAATAACAAAGTAAATAACACCTCTTCATGGTCCAGTTGCAGGGCAGGAGGGGATGCTGTGGTTTTTTCTGTTTATAAAGGCGGAGTTTATAAGATTCTTAACTCAACCATTTATTCTGATGGAAATTCCAATGCGCTTTTTGTGAACAATAGTCAAAGGTGCAATGCCACAATAACCGAAACGTTGAGAGATGACATTGATGTTAGTGTTGGTAAAAATTTATA
>JAJXTI010000093.1 GCA_021783915.1 bacterium | reverse complement strand
CAAACGTTGGTGTTCTCGGTCATCTAAAAGCATGTTAGGGCCCTGTTTATCCGGCCAAGAAATAGTCTGTTCAACGCACCAATCGTATTCAGCCAAAGTCTCACCTTTCCAGGCAAAAACAGGGATACCAGCTACCGCGATAGCCGCCGCCGCATGGTCTTGGGTAGAAAAAATATTGCATGAAGACCAGCGAACCTGGGCCCCTAAATGAATTAAAGTTTCAACCAGAACGGCAGTCTCGATTGTCATATGAATACAGCCGGCAATCCGCGCACCTTTTAAGGGCTTTTTGGTGCCGAATTCCCGACGCAGAGCCATAAGTCCAGGCATTTCTGTTTCGGCAATTGTAATTTCCTTGCGGCCCCATTCGGCCAAAGACATATCTTTGACCTTATAATCACAAAAAGTTTTCTTTTCAAATTTGTTCATAGCCTTTTTCACGATTTTTAAAGTCGCGGTTGTCATGTTGTTTTAGTTTCTTTCTTTAAAATTTGAGCTTTGTCTGTTTCTTCCCATGGAAAACCATTGCGGCCAAAATGACCGTAGGAGGCTGTTTCCAAATAAATGGGACGACGTAAATTTAAGGTTTTAATAATACCTTTAGGTGATAAATCAAAATGCTTGCGGATGAGTTGAATCAATTTTTCATCGGAAACTCTCCCCGTTCCATAAGTGTCCACCATGATGGACACCGGCTGGGGATAGCCGATAGCATAACCAACCTGCATCAGGCATTTATTGGCCAAACCGGCAGACACAATATTCTTACAAATGTAGCGGCCCATATAAGCGGCTGATCGATCCACCTTGGTTGGATCTTTACCGGAGAAAGCACCACCCCCGTGAGGGACGACTCCGCCATAAGTATCGACAATGATTTTACGTCCCGTCACACCGGTGTCGGATTGGGGCCCACCAACGACGAATTTACCTGTTTCATTGACATAAAATTTTGTATTTTTATCGATCAGTTTACCGATGATAGGCTTGGCAACAGTGTCGATGATTTGTTTTTTGGCTTTTTCAGTAATACGTTTACCGGTCTTATCCAAAATTTCTTCTGTATGTTGACACGCAAGAACCACGGCATCAACACGCAAAGGTTTGTCATTTTCATATTCGACGGTCACTTGAGACTTACAATCCGGTCCTAAATATTTCAAGGTGCCGTTTTTGCGCACCTCTTCAACGCGTTGGACCAGACGGTGGGCCAAAACAATAGGTAACGGCATGAGCTCGACCGTTTCATCACAGGCGTAGCCAAACATGATGCCCTGGTCTCCGGCCCCTCCGGTATCTACACCCTGGGCAATGTCCGGAGACTGTTTATTAATGGCATTTAAAATCGAACAGGTGTTTGCATCAAACCCGTATTTGGGATGGTTATAACCAATGTCTAATAATACCTTGCGAACCACTTTATGCACATCGACATATGTCGTTGTGGTAATTTCACCACCAACGATGACCTGACCCATGGAACAAAAAGTTTCACAAGCCACTCTTCCCATAGGGTCATCTCTTAAAACAGTGTCTAAGACGGCATCCGAGATCTGATCGCAAACTTTATCAGGGTGACCATTGCCTACTGATTCCGAAGTAAATAAATAACGTCCCTTCACAACTACCACCTTTCCTTAGAAATGATTGTTAAAAGGATTATCGAAAATGCTCTCGAGCCTCATTGAGGGATTCAACACTTCCGATATCATACCATTTCCCATTAAATTGAAAACCATAAACATTTTTCTTTACAGAAAGCCATTGAATATAGCTTCCTGCGGCATCTAAAGCCTTAGATTCACGAGAATATTCTTCCAAATAACCTACCGTTGCTTTAGGAAAATAATATAAACACATTGTAATTAAACTGGATTTTGGTACCGCAGGTTTTTCTTCAAACGAAACAACTTTTTTATTGGAGTCCAATGCTATTACCCCGAATTTGGTGGCCCCCTTTATGTCCTGGGTATCATAGACTCCTATGGTTATGGCTGGGGCCTTTTTGAGAGCAAAATTCATAAAATCCTGCAAATTTTGCTCGAACAGGTTATCTCCCCCAATAACCAACCAATCATCTGATTCCTTTTCCAGTTTCCAGACAAAATTGATGTCCCCCACTGAACCAAGCCTTTGTTCAGGGGTATCTGTTCCGTCATTAACTATCCGGATCTTAATATCCTTATGGTTTTGCGCCCATTTTTGAAAGTTAGAAAAAAATTTATTATTACTCACTACTACAATTTCATTTAAAGACGAAATATTCTTGCAGCGTGAAATAATATGGTCAATCAAGGGGTGAGCATTGACAGGAATTAAAGGCTTAGGCGTGTCTTTAACAATGGCTGCTAGACGTGTGCCATATCCAGCCGCTAAAATTAAAACTTTCATAGAACTCCTAATTTTCGTATTTGTGAGGAAACGAATTCTTCTACTTCCTTACCTGTGCACAATTGCAAAGCCTCCGTACAAATCCTTTGAACATCCACTGCTCGAACGGAACGGATCATTTTTTTTATTGTTAAAATGCTCGAAGATGACATGCTCAATTCATCTACACCCAATCCAATAAGCAAAAAAGCCATGATAGGATCCGAGGCCATCTCACCGCAAAGACAAACATGTATCCCTTCAGTATGGGCAGCATCCACTGTTTTTTGAATCATACGAAGCACTCCCGGATGGGAAGGTTCATATAAATGGGCCGTTTTCTCATTCACCCGATCAACCGCCAAAGTGTATTGGATTAAATCATTGGTGCCAATACTAAAAAAATTGGTTTCCTTAGCCAACATGTCCGCCATCATCACTGCTGAAGGGACCTCAATCATCACTCCTACTTTAAGAAAAGTATCAAAAGGAATTTTTTCATCGTATAGGGTGCGTTTAACTTCTTCTAAAATGGCGTTTGCTTGACGTAATTCCGCGACCCCTGAAATCATCGGATACATCATCTGCACCCGGCCGTGCATAGAAGCACGCAAAATGGCCCGTAATTGGGTCTTAAATATATCCGGACGTTCTAAACAGAAACGAATGGCACGTACGCCCAAAAATGGATACATGTCCTCGGGAATCTGTACACTTGATATAAATTTATCCCCTCCGATATCCAAAGTACGAATGGTGACCACGTAAGGATTCACCGCTTCGGTAATTTGCTTATAGGATTGGTACTGTTCTTCTTCAGAAGGCAAATCTAAACGGTTCATATATAAAAACTCTGTACGGTAAAGCCCAATGCCTTCAGCCCCGACTTTTTTTATAGTCGGGATTTCATTGGATAATTCAAGGTTAGCTAATAAACAAATCTTTTTACCATCCATGGTTTGTGCAGGAAGATTCTTTAAATCATCCAATTTTTCCATACAAGCATGGATTTGGCTTTGCTCTTTGGCATATAACTCTTTTGTTGAAAAGGTTGGATTAATAATCAAAAGGCCTTTTTGGCCATCAATAATTAAAAAGTCTCCATTGTTGACTCTTAATGTGGCATCTTTCAACCCAACAACTGCCGGAACGCCAAGAGATTTAGCAATAATAGCTGTATGAGACGTACGGCCGCCAATATCAGTAATAAAAGCTATTATTTTCCTGTTATAAAGGCTTACGGCGTCCGATGGTGAAAGATCATGTGCCACGATCACTAAATCATCCTGTAAATTATCCAAATCGTGCAATTTACTTTCATCCATCAAATACTTGAGTACCCTTTTGGCAATATCATTAATGTCCGTGACCCTCTCCCGCAGATATTCATCGGGGATTTTTGAGAACGCTTGCACATATTTCTTAATGACTTTAGAAAAAACATATTCGGCGGCATTCTTATTTTGACGAATACCTTTACTGACCTGATCAAGAAGGGTAGGGTCTTCCAATACCAAGATGTGGGCATCAAAAATATGGGCTTTATTCAGCCCCATGTCTTGATTAACCTTTTCCTTCAAAGTATGTATCTCTTGACGGGCAAAATTAAGGGCCTCTTCAAAACGGGCGATTTCAGAATCAACTTCATGGGCCAAAATGATCCGTTTAGGAACAATAAATTCTCCCTTGTCTAGAATAAAGGCAGAGCCATACGCAATACCATTAGCTGCTGGAATGCCTTTTAAAACAATTTCATTCATAAAATAAACTCTTCTTCCTGTTTGCCCAGAAACAACTCAATTTCTTCAACGGCCTTTTGGGCATCATTGCCCTCTACTATGAATTTTAATACCGTCCCACATTGAGCTCCAAGAGTCAAAAGACCCATGATTGATTTTCCATTAACCTTTTCCTGGTTTTTTTGAATTGTCACCGAAACATTAAGCTTGTCCACCAATTGCACAAAAAAAGCCGCAGGCCTGGCATGAAGCCCTTTTTTATTGGCAACAATAATTTCTTTTTCTATATGAGGCATAACTAGCGTTTGATTACTCTCTGAGATTCAATCAACTTAATAAGTGTCTGGGTCAATTTCTTTGAATCATGACGCACATAATCCCTGACCCCTAAAAGATCTGTCGCAATCACTTTATACCCCATGGCCTTGATTTTATCGACATCAGGGGCTACTGGGTAAGAATTTTCAGTCCGGTAACGCGCCAACGCCTCTTCGGGAACCGAAGCATCGTTAATCAAACAGGCATCGACAATCTTAGGATGGGAATGTTCTGCCATAATACGAATATGGTCACTGGCAGAAAAACCATCAGTCTCTCCCCACTGGGTCATGACATTGCAAACATATATTTTATAAGCGCTTGAACGGACTACAGCCTCGGACATCCCCTTGATAATCAAATTGGGTATGATACTGGTATAAAGACTTCCGGGTCCTAAAACAATAATATCCGCTTCTGCAATGGTTGTTAACGCCTCCGGTGTAGGTTCCGCATCCTTATTAGTCAAATATAAACGCCTGATAGGCACATTAGTTTTAGGGATCTTGGCCTCCCCTTCCGTACGGGAACCATCGATGTATTCAGCAACTAAATGCACATTATGCACTGTAGAAGGGATGACCTTGCCGCGTATGGCCAAAACCTTGCTACTTTCCTCAACAGCTTTTTTAAAATCGCCGTTGGTAATCTGTACCATCGCTGTTAAAAACAAATTGCCAAAATTGTGCCCCTTTAATTGAGAGTTCTCGGCAAAACGGTATTGAAACAATTCTCCCATCAATGCCGGAGCATCGGCTAAAGCCACCAAACAATTGCGGATGTCTCCTGGTGCGACAATATTAAATTCTTCCCGTAAACGCCCCGAAGACCCTCCGCTATCGGCAACAGTAACAATGGCAGTTAAATTAGCGGTATATTCCTTAAGTCCTAGAAGTAAATGGGACAAACCATGTCCCCCGCCAATAGCTACAATTTTTGGGCCGCGTTCCAAATAACGACGTTGATATAAAATATCAACGATATCTCGTTCACGTTGGGGTAAAAATAACGTTAATAGTGAGACGATCATTTTCCCCATACCAAAAATAATAAATATAATGCCGCAAAGAACGATAATGGTGGCAAAAGTACGTACAAATGGATAGGGAGAAACAAAAAAGACAGCTCCAATGCCGACAACTAAAACACCGAATAAAGATGTCAGCATCCAGCGCTTAACTTTGATGCCTGGATAAAGCCATTTAGAAAGATTATTAGACATAATCTTTGTTGGATTTTGATAAGTCCCTAATTAACACGCACATCTTCCCGCGAAATTAATTCAAGCATCTCTTTAGGTGTTTTAGTGTTTTTGAGGCTTTCGCGGAAAAATTTATCTTTTAACAGACGGGAAACCCTTGCAAGAGCTTTCAAATGAGGGCCAGCAGAATCTATAGGAGCCACAAGTAAAAAGAAAATATGGGCAGGCTCACCATCTAGGGAATCGAAATTGATTCCTTTTTTACTAATGGCTAAAGCAGCTACCAATTTATCAGTACTGTCTGATTTACCATGAGGAATGGCAATCCCTTGCCCAATAGCTGTAGACCCCAAAGCCTCTCTGGCAATAAGCACTTCTATGACTTTATTTTTATATTTTTTTTCAATCGCTCCCGCATCAATTAATAGCTCAACCATTTCTTGGATAACCTCAGCCTTCGTGGTTGCCTTTAAATCATTGATCAAGGCTTCTTTGCACAAAAACTCAGTAATCTTCATAAAACCTCCACAATATTTTGGTAACACTTATTCAAAAGTCTAAAAGCGGCGGATGGGATTCGAACCCATGGCATCCACCTTGGCAAGGTGGCATTCTACCAACTGAATTACCGCCGCATGTTTTAGAATACTGGTGGGCGGAAGAGGACTTGAACCTCCACGAGTTTCCTCACATGCTCCTAAGGCATGCGCGTCTACCAATTCCGCCATCCGCCCTCCTACAAAGGGCTTTTCAAACACCATGGTGACCCACCCGCGACTCGAACGCGGTACCCCTACATTAAAAGTGTAGTGCTCTACCGGGTGAGCTAGTGGGTCACTAGACTTCTCGAAGTTCTTTGCTTTTTTTATCAAGCAAAGCATCAATCTCTTTAATAAAACGATCCGTCATTTTCTGAATTTCTTCCTCAGATTTAAACTTATCATCTTCACTCACGTGGCCTTCGCTTTGAATCTTTTTGACTTTTTCATTCGCGTCTCGACGGATTGTTCGTAAAGTCACCCGGCCTCGTTCAGCCATATCTTTGATGACCTTGATAAATTCTTCTCGTCTCTCAGAAGATAACGGTGGAAAACTCAAACGCATCGTTTTACCGTCATTGGTTGGGGTAATCCCTAACTTGGAATTTAAAATAGTTTTTTCAATTTCTATGATGGCCGTTGCATCCCAGGGTTGAACCAAAATTAAACGCGGGTCGGGAGAAGAAACAGCCGCAATTTGTTTTATAGGGGTGGATGTGCCGTAATAATCAATATGCATATCTTCA
>JAJXTI010000008.1 GCA_021783915.1 bacterium | reverse complement strand
GGATGGGTACCTTTAGACAAAGGCTTGACGATATTCTCAATATGATCTATGGGATAAGAAACCCGCGTATTCTCGGTCTTCTTCTTGGAAGCAAAATCAACATAGCCTTTGGCGTCTATGTCACAGTTCTCTAATAACGCATTACGACGAATGGCTTTATAAATTTCCGGCTCACGCTGGGGTGTTAACCCAATGCATTTGGCATAACAGCCACCTTCAAAATTGAACACTCCTTCATTGTCCCATCCGTGTTCATCATCACCAATAAGGGCACGTTTAGGGTCCGTTGACAAAGTAGTCTTGCCAGTACCAGATAAACCGAAGAACAATGCGGTATCCCCTTTTTGGCCTTGATTGGCTGAACAATGGAAAGCGCCGATCTCTTTAAGTGGCAAAAAATAATTCATAATGGAGAAAATTCCTTTTTTCATCTCTCCGCCATACCAAGTACCACCAATCACCGTCATACGCTCACTGATATTAAAAGCTATAAAAACCTCCGAACGCAATCCCCATTTTTGATAATCCTCGCAAATAGTTTTACAGGCATTGAGAATTGTCCAATCAGGCTTAAAATTTTGAAGTTCCTCATCGGTTGGACGGATAAACATATTCTTAAAAAAATGCGCCATCCAGGGAACTTCAGTCACCAAACGCACACAAATGCGGGTATCTTTATTAGTCCCGCTAAAACCATCCATAACATAAAGATTTTTGCCATTTAATTGCTTGGTCGAAAGGTTTTTTAAATGCACCCAGGTTTCTTTGGAAATGGGTTTATTATCGGAACCACTGGAAAGCCCATTGGCCCACCAAACACTGTCCTCAGTCAATTCATCTTTAACGATATATTTGTCCTTAGGAGAACGCCCCGTAAATTTTCCGGTATCGACAGCAACAGCCCCCAAACTTGTCACAATGCCTTTTTCATAGCCTTCCAAACCAGGTCTGGTTTCATGGCGGAAAAGCTCATCAAACGAAAGGTTATAATATAATTCTTTGCTTTGAATTTCTAAAAATTGAAAATTAAAATTACTCATTTACTTTACCCTTTCTCAAGGAAAGATTCTTGTAAAGAATTCTAGGTAGGGGATGTGACATGTTTTTTGATGGCCGTTAAAAGCACCTCAGGTTTAAAAGGTTTACAGATGTATTCTTTGACTCCTTCGACTTTAAAAATCTCCGACATCCCCTCCTTAGCTGTTAAAACGATGATCGGGCATGTTTTAATATCAATGATTTTCTTTAATTCAAAAACAAAAGTATAGCCGTTCATTCTAGGCATCTGTATGTCTAAAACAATTAAATTGGGACGGTTTTTCTTAACTGCTGTAAGGCCTTCTTCTCCATCTCCTGCCACAGCTACCATAAAGCCCTGGGATTCAAGAAAAGGCCGGATCACTTTGATTAACGTTGGATCGTCATCTACTACTAAAATCTTTTTAGCCATGATATTCTCCCATGATAAATTATTATTTTTTCCCAATCTTAGGCAAAAAACTCATAACCATTTCAACAACTAATCTCTTTTGTTCATTAATTTCGAAACTGATTTCATATTTATGAGTTTGTTCTTTACAATACTCAACCCCATCTAAAACAGTGTTGATAGCGCTTTTAAAAGATGACATTTCCAGATCGACATACCCTAAACGGCCCAATTCTTTTTTAAAATATCCCGCAATCAAATTAGTAATCGTCCCTATGCCATCTAAAACTTCACTATTATTGTCATAATCAATATAAGGATATTTTAATAACCGCAACAATTCAGGTACAAAGGAACGTTCAATATAGACAATAATCAACCCTATAGGGTCATTTTTCTCCATGGCCGCAGTGTTCTTGTAATAATGAATCATGGATAATACCGTAGTGGTGTTGAATTTTTCCATCGCATCAATACGCATACGATCGACGAATTGAATGATAATTTTCTTTCCAATCGCAGGCTCGGAAGAAAATTTATTCTCTGATTTCTCATAAAAAACTTTTTTCACTGCAGCAGATAAACTGAGCGCCATGGTAAAAAGATCTTCACTATGATCGCTATTCACAAGATACTTTTCCTGCAAGCTCTCTCTAGCGAGCTCTTTAAACTTTGCTAAATCAAAAAGTAGGGAATCTGCCATACAAGATTTATTTCAAATAGGGCTTAATAATTTGTAAAAGCTCTTCAGGTTTGTAGGGTTTTACGATATAACCAGCCAACTTGGGGTTAATTTCTCTGGCCAATCTTTTGTTATCTTCTGAGCCTGAAGCTGTCACCATGATAATTGGAATCGAAGACAAAATTGGGATTTTCATCATTCCGGCCATCAGTTCAATGCCAGTCATTTTAGGCATTTGCCAGTCCAAAAGGATAAGGCCTATGTCTTGATGGTAATCGGCCAAAACTTCCAAGGCCTGCTCTCCGTCTTCAGCTTGGAGAATTTCCTGCTGTATTTCCGCTTTGACAAGGATCCGGATTAAAAGTTTTCGATCCAAAATAGAATCATCAACGGCTAAAATCTTCATAATAAATCATTTTACATGAATTGCTAGACGAGGGCAACTTGTTTTTGTAATGAAGACCTTCGTTGAAACTCTGTGATAAATAATGAGGCATTGTTATTTAGGTTTGATGATAAAGCCGCTGTTGAAACTCTTCCGGATAATTTCTAACATAGCCTCGGCCTGAGCATTACTGCCCAAACTGCCGATACGTACGCGATACCATGTCCCCTTCTCACCTAAATCACTGATTTCAATATAGGCATTGCTATACCCGGCATTTTTAAGCTTAGCTAAAGCCGTATCAGCCCTTTTCTGATCCAAAAAAGAATAAACCTGGACAGAAAAACCGGTTTCCTTCCCATGTTCAGGACTGGTCACAATGGCTGGTGAAGGTATAGGATCTTTGACAGCCTCTGCATTAACTGATGATTTCTGGTCAAAGACTTCCTGCATCGCCACTTTATTGGAAGACGAGGAATTATTCTGTTTTATACTTAAAAATAAAATTACAGATCCAGCTACCACAAGAACTAGCACAACCCACAAAGTCTTATTTTGGTTTGCCATGTAATTCTCCTCTCCCTCTCGAAGTTAGGCTTCCGACCCAAGGGAACCTTCAACTAAACTATTTAATTTTATATATTTTAACGCTAAGTATCAACGATCTCAAGAATCTTCTTGTTTAGGGTATTGACCGTTTAAAACTCCTTGAACCATGACCTTAACATCATCACTAAAATCTTTATCAAGAATCCATTGCAAATATTGCGGGTCTTTCTTGGCTATGAGCTTCAGCGGTTCTTTGCGGGCATATTTACCAAAAGTCATATATAAGTCTCCATTCCACCAGCGAAATTTACGATCTGAATCAAAAAATTCGTCACTGGGTTCATAATCAAAGATTTTTAACGCTTCAACACAATCTTGGCCATAGCAATAGCGTTTGACCTGCTCATCTAAAATGTCCAAGGTGGCCTTGGCATCAGCCAAAGCGGAATGGGCGCCTTTAAGTTCCTGGTGGCAATAAAAAGCAAATGCCGCAAACAAATCGCGTTTTTCATGAAGATGATAGATCTTTTGTGCGTCATAAATAGTACGTTGACTGTAATCGAATTTCAAACCGGCATCCACTAACTCTCGCGCTAATAAAGGTAAATCGAAACGCTCGATACAAAATCCACCCAAATCAGAGTCCCCTATGAATTCCAACACTTTTCCGGCAATATTACCAAAAGCCGGGGCATCTTTAACATCGGCGTCGCTAATACCGGTCAGTTCAATGACCTTAGCGGGAATAGGCATGCAAGGGTTGACTTTGGTATGGAAAACCTCTCCCTCATTCTTATATCCGTCCAGTACTTGCGGAAAAACTTTAATGAGGGCGATTTCAATAATACGGTCTTTATCAATCCATGTACCGGTGGTTTCCAGGTCTAAAACAACTAAAGGGCGTGTTAATCTCATGATTTGGCTTTCTTTTTTAGGCGAGCTTGTTGGTTTAAAATAATAGCTTGTTCCAAAACACGTTGAACCAGTTCCTTATAATCAACGCCCGACAAATGTGCGGCTTGGGCCATTTCATCTATACGCGCAATGCAAGGATTGGCATTGGGCTCAATAATATACACCTCTCCTTCTTGGGTCAAACGTAAATCGAAACGAAGGTAGCTTCTGGCATCAAGAACTCGATAGGCCCGACGACAAATATAGTAAATGTTTTCAAGAACCGATTGATCCAAGTCTTTAACTGGGACACTGTCAATCCCCCAGCGCTTACGATAATTATCGTCCCATTTTGCCTTGTAAGTGGCAATGCGGGGCTGCTCTTGCGGCATATTCTTAAACACCATTTCTCTGGGGGGAAACACAATCACCGGCTTATACCCCATGACCGTCACATACAATTCACGGCCATCGACATATTCCTCAGCAATGGCATCCATGCCCATATTTTGGTGGATAAATTTGACACGCTCAATAAAAGCATCAGCAGTATCGACAATGGAAGCCTGAGAAATACCACGAGACGCCTCTTCACACAAAGGTTTGATAACTGCCGGTAAATGAATTTTAGCGGGAACGTAGACCCGAGATCCACGGGCAAAATCATGAAATTGAGGGACTTTAATACGGTGATAATTAAAAATCTTTTTATGCAGGGCCTTATTATTACATAAATATAAAACACCCGACGAGGCGCCGGTAAAAGGAATGTCCAGCACTTCCAACAACGCCGCTAAATTCTTTTCTAGATGTGTTTGGTCGTTGAAGACTTCCATCATGTTGAAAATCACGTCCGGTTTATTTTCTTTGATTTCCTCGAATAAAGGGCTGATGTCATTATAAATCCCAAGCAAACTTACCTCATGCCCCAGGTCCTTAAGTGTCAAAAGGACATCTTTTTCCGTATACATATTATCGGGGTCAGAAAATTCTTCTTTGTAATCATAGCCGCGTGGCTTTTGATAGGGACTATAAAAAAGCATGAGGATTTTAAGCTTCTTTTTCATGTACGCTTCAGCTTACCTCTAAACCAGCCGGTATGAACATAATTCATAACCAAACTCGTGACATACACAGACAGTTGCATCAAAGCATTGGTTTGGTCCTGAGTGACAATCATATTGAGCTGTTTGGTCCGTAAACTAATGTTTTTCAATAAATCACTTATCATATATTTACGTTCGCCTGTGCATCGGTCAACATTATTTAAAAGATTCTTGCTGTACTTGCGTATTAGACTTTCGGCTGTAATTAAATTCTTGTTCTTTCGCCTCTCCTTATTAAAGGCCAACCATTCTTCTTGAGTCAGGCTTTTGAAAATCTTATTTAATTGTAAATCATGGAAATCAGGGAACTCTTCCTGTTCGAGAGCCTTCTTTCGACGATAATATTTCTCTAAAGTAATGGTTAATTTCTTTTGGTCCCAAAGTTTGCGTCCTTTTTTCTTTAAAGGCGAAGTACCCTTAATTTCATTCATAATTCCATCGACAAACTGCAGCTTCTTAAGCGCTTTCCACCCTTGATATGTCTGGTGCCAATTGGAGTTTGGTGTTAACCAGACCGCAAACGTCTCAACAAAATCTTCATCAGGATGGTACTGGGCGTAAAACCCGTCAAGATGACGTACATAACTTTTACTGTAAGGTTTAAATTTATAAGTCCCCTCAAATGTTTCTTTAGAAGACCCAAAAACATTTTTCCAATCCCGTCGTTTATGCAAATCATACGCATAGGAAAAAGAATGCCCTGCTTCGTGACGTAATAACTGCATGCACCAGGCCTTACCCTCCCCTTCAGCCTCAAGCATCATCTTATGTTCTAACTTAATCAAGGCCGGATGGGCCAAATAAAAGGGGATACCGATGACCGTCTCTCCCTCGGGAGTCAGCCATTCATCGGCAAGGTAACATTCAGGATGAAAGGACAGACCCTTGGCATTCAGTTCGCGGTAAAGGTCATCGACACACTCTTTCAACCATGTGCCTTCTATAGCAATGGGCAAATCACACAGCCGCGTTTTTAAAAGCACCTCCTCGGTAATGTCATTCAGATCAATCATAAACATTTTTCTTCAAGTTTTTTAAGCAATTCTTCCACATCTTCGACAATGTTCGATTCAATGAGCTTGAGAGTATCCATGTCTTTTTTGAAATTCTTAAGCGCATTCAAGAATCTTTTAACACTGGCTTGGTGGCGCATTTCGCGCTCTTCGTCCGGATCAACTTGTTTGCGTTCTTTAATGATGGCAGTCAAGTCCTTCTTAACCAAGGACGCGTCTTTGCCTCTCTCAAAAATGTCTTTACGAAATTTTATATAATCATCTTTGGTCAATTCATTTCTGCGGCGGGCCAAACGCAAAACATCCAAACCTTCATAACCCGGGACAACGACCGCTTCCCTGGCTTCGCTAAACTCTTTTCTAAGATACGCCGGTTCCTCTTGTTCAACAAAAAAATAAGTCTTGACCAACTTCAAAGCCAATGGTTTCTTCAACCCAAGTTCCCTGACGACATAATCTTCAAACTTTTCATAACCCCATGCATGAAACAATTTGTCCCGCCAAACACTGTATAATCCTTGGCCCAAATGTATCCACGAAATCTTGAAACCTTTGGCATATTCGGCAAGTTCCATGCGTAATGCCTCGGCATTAACATCCTTTTTCTTTTTTTCTATCGGCTGTTGAGAAAAATTCATAGCTGCCCTTTCTTTTTATTCTTAAATAAATCCAAAAAACAAAAGCATTAAATATCCCAAATAAAAAACAACCGAGGCATTCTCACACAAGGTGTTCCTGGTGGCATTGACAATACGGCCATCGGTCTCTATCCCCACGATAAAAATAAATATACCGATGGATCCAAGGATACAGGCAGTAAAAAATACAATGCTCTGCCTAAGTGCTTTCTGTTGAGATTAAACTATCACAAGGGTTTGATTTTAATGCAGAAAACTCATTCTTTCAAGTAGGACTTAAGCAGTCTCCAAGTCCTATACCCTAAGACCCCATCAGCCGTCAAATGATGGTCCTTCTGGAACTCTACAATGGCTTGCTTTGTACCGGAGCCTACTTTACCATCAATCTTGCCGGAATAAACACCGGCATTTTTCAAAGCCTTCTGGATCTCCTCAACCTTGGCTTTAACACGGATAATATCCTCCTTAGCTGCCTTGGAAACAGTTTTAGTATTAGAGGAAGAGGCGGCATCCTCAGAAGCAATGTTTTCTGATGTAGCTTCAGAAGAACTATTTGAATTAATCTTGCTGGAAAGATCTTTGACTTGGTATTGAAGATCAACTATTTCGGAGTCCTTCTCTTCGGCTTTCTTTTCAAGTTCCGTCACGCGTGTTTGAAGCTGTTCCTGCGAAGTTTTTACCCCCGTCGTAGCACAACCGGTCATCGCTGCTAAAAATATTATCCCTAATAATAAACGTAAATACACGGCCCCCTCCTTGATATAAATTAAAATTCTAAATATTTTTTATTCTAACACAAAGCACTCACAAAACCAGTGAGAATTAAAATTATTTATTAACCCGAATTCTGAATCAGAACCGCTAACAACATCTTTTAAAAAGGGTTTTCTTGTTACAGCTATCTTTATCCCGCTTTTTTCTTAATAACTTACCGCTTTTGTTTGATTTTATCCACCATCTTCTGGGGACTGCGATAATCTTGCTTTTGAAGGCATACCTATTTCTGCGGTGGAAACATTAAATTTCTGGCGGGCCTTGTCCTTAAGGCTTTTAATAACATGCCTTTTGTTTTTGAGAAATTGGCTATCAGGGACAAAAAGCTCAACTTACAAGACCCCAATATGGCAGTGGCGTAATTCATTCTTTTGAAGCTACTATATACTTGGCTAAAATATCCGTTTCAATATTGACTCCATCACCAACTTTTTTAAGACCAAGGTTAGTGACTTGAAGGGTATAGGGTATCAAATAAACTTCAAAGCTTCCGGGCTTTACTTTGCCGACCGTCAGGCTCACTCCATCGATAGCCACGGAACCTTTAGGCACAATGTATTTCTGGTTATTTTTGGAAACACTGACAATGAAACTGACCCAATTAGTCTCCCTGTCAATCTTCTTTATAAAATTAAATTCATCGACATGACCGCTGACAAAATGTCCCCCAAAGCGGCTGTCGGCCTTTAAGGCCAATTCCATATTCACACAACCGCCGGTGCTTACTTCCTTAAGAGAGGTCCTCTCTATGGTCTCTTTCATCAAATCAAAGGATACGACCTCCCCTTTTTTTTCAGTGGCTGTTAAACAAACACCGTTGATGGCCACACTATCGGCTACGCGGATCTTCCTAGCCAACTTCAAAGCATCAATTTGAAGTACAATCAAATTACGCTTATTCTCAATGGCTTTTACTTTGCCTAATTGTTCAATGATTCCCGTAAACAAGGTCACCTCCCAGTAAAATATCCCGCCCAATTTGTGTCGCCGTCATGTTTTTTAGCTTAAGAACCTTCTTAATATTTCGAATATTTAACCCCGCAATTGCGCTTAACGCGTCTTGATCACCTATGATTTTGGGAGCCACATATATCATCATACGGTCCACCAAACCATCTTTGAGAGCGCGGCCAATCAAACATCCGCCACCTTCAATGAGCACATGGGCTATTTCGTGTTTGGCCAATTCTTTAAACAACCATTTCAGGTCGATGTGACCATGTTTTCCTTTGGCAGGCGCCATCCAAATCTGGACACCCATTTTAGATAATTGCTTAACCTTCTTATTCACGGCCTTTGCAGTGGTGGCTACAATCACATTCGAAGGGGCCGTACCCTGAAACAATCGTGCCTTAAGAGGGACCTGAAGCGAAGAATCAACAATGATTTTCTTCAGATACTTGGTTTTTGGTATGGGATTTAACCGCGGATCATCCTGCAGCACCGTGTTAATCCCGACTATAATGGCATCAAATTCATTACGAAGGCGATGGGCATAATTTCTGGTTGGGATCGAGGTGATCCACTTTGACTCTCCTGTAGCTGTGGCGATTTTACCGTCTAAAGTCTGGGCGCATTTGGCCACCACAAACGGCATGCGCTTGGTGATATATTTATTAAAGATCTCATTCATACGTGTCAATTCTTCCTGCAAAAATCCAACCTCGACTTTAATACCTGCCTTGCGTAATATCTTAACAGATTGTCCATGAATTTTAGGGTTAGGGTCTAAAACACCGATCACAACTCGCTTGATTCCGGCTTTAATAATAGCGTCCGTACATGGCGGCGTGCGTCCCCAATGCGAACAAGGCTCCAACGTAACATAAAGTGTTGCCCCTTTTGTCTTGGACCCAATTTTTTTAAAAGCATCAACCTCGGCATGATCGCCGCCGGCACGCTTATGCCAACCTTCAGCAATAATCCGCCCACTTTTGACAACCACAACCCCAACCATAGGGTTTGGCCAAGTACGCCCTTTGGCCCTTTGGGCCAATTGAAGAGCTCGCCGCATATAGCTAAAGTGCTGTTTCATGGGATAATTTTTGTTTCATTTTTTCCACAAATCCATACGGTATGGCCACTTTTCCAACATACGTATAGACCTTGGCCACCCCGTGCGCGTCAGAACCTCCGGTCATCAAAAGTCCATGTTTCTTAGCGAGTTTTTCATAAAATCCTGTTACCACCGGTGTGCAGTTAGGGTAATACACTTCAAGGCCATCAAGGCCATATTTAACCATTCTAGAAATCAACTCGTCCTTTTGAGTGATCATCGGATGGGCCATGACCGCCAAGCCTCCACTTTGATGGATTAAATCAATGGCTTCAAAAGGTGTTTGCTTAAACTTGGGCGCATAACCAGGCCGTCCTTGGGCCAAATATTTCTCAAAGGCGTCCTTGAAAGATTTCACATGACCTTTCTGGGTCAAAAGCATGGCCAGATGCGCGCGGCCTAGGGCCCTTGATTTTGTCAAGGCAGACGCTTCTTCAAAGGTGATATCTTTAATACCCACGTCTTGTAAATTAATAATCATCTGCTTCATACGCCGTACGCGCCCCTCCAAAAATGACTCGATTTTTTCTACCAAGGGGCCTTTTTGGATATTGATAAAATAACCTAAAATATGAATGTCTTTACTTTCAAATTCCGATGAAAGTTCAATCCCGGGGATTACTTCCAGGCTGCGACCTCGTGCAACTTCCTGAGTGGGTATAATACCTTCGATGATATCATGGTCGGTGATGGAAATGCAGGATAAACCATTTTTAACGGCCTCGTTTACTATTTCCTGTGGAGATGAGGTACTATCCGAATAATAGGTATGGATATGTAAATCGGCAAAAGACATGCTTAATTTCGCGGTTCGACGATTTCCTTTTTGTGGATCTTATCTAAAATTCCGTTAACGAATTTGCTGGACTCCAAATCACCGTATTTCTTGGCCAGCTCCACGGCTTCGTTGATGGCGACCTTTGGGGGAATATCAGTGGTATATTGCAACTCAAAAAGACCTATACGCATCACATTACGATCAATGATGGCCATACGTTTAAGCTGCCAATTGGTGGCGTATCTGGAGATTTTATCGTCAATAACTATAAGGTATTTTAAGACACCATCAACAAGTGTCTTCGCATAGAAAATGATCTCTTCGTCTTTGATCTCTTCCATTTTCCAATAATCGGCCAAAATCAAATCCAAAGAGCGATGGGTGATATCGACCTGATACAAAATCTTTAGAGCGTGTTCCCTTGCTAATGTTCTTCGTCTCATAAATGTTTTAAAAGAGCAACCATCTCCATGGCGGCCACGGCTGTATCGCGACCTTTATTAACGCCACCCTTGTTCTGAGCCCTTTTTTGGGCCTGGGTTATCGTGTCCGTCGTCAAAATTCCCATAATCACAGGTTTGCCTGTTTGCAGGCCCGCCTGCATGATGCCATGGGCGGCCTCATTGGCCACTACTTCAAAATGATAAGTTTCCCCCCGAATAACAGACCCCAAACAGATCACCACATCGATATTTTTCTTTTGAGCTAATTTTAAAGCAGTGACGGGAATTTCAAAAGAACCCGGTACCCATACAGTCGTAATCTGTTTATCAGTCAATCCCTTGGCTTTGAGTTCCACCCAACATGCGTTAAGAAGCCTCTTGGTAATAAAATCATTAAAACGGGATACCACGATGGCAATATTGACCTTGGACCTCACTACTCTTTTGATTTTCTTCCTAACTGCCATTGTTGACTTTTACCTTATCTAAGGAAGGATTAAAGTATGTGCCCTAATTTTTCTTTTTTGGTCTTAAGGTACTTCTCATTTTTAGGATTATGCGGCATTTTAATAGGTACGCGTTCCACAACCGAAAGGCCGTAACCTTCCAACCCTACGATTTTACGGGGATTGTTGGTAAGCAATCTGATTTGTTTAACGCCTAAATCAACCAAAATCTGGGCTCCTAAACCATAGTCACGCAAATCCGCCGCGAAACCTAAGGCCTGATTGGCTTCGACGGTATCCATTCCGTCATCCTGCAAACCATAAGCTTTAACCTTATTAATTAAACCGATGCCGCGGCCTTCGTGCTGGCGGATATATAAAAGAATCCCCCGGCCTCCTTCTTGAATTATTTTCATGGCCGCTTTCAATTGGCCGTTGCAGTCACAACGCAAGGAACCAAAAATATCACCGGTCAGACATTCCGATTGCGCACGCACCAAAACCGGAGATGTGTTATCAATGGTGCCTTTGACCAAAGCCACATGCACCACATCATCAATTTTAGATTGATAAACCACCATACGAAAATCACCTAAATCCGTCGGTAAATCGGCTTCTGCCACACGTTCAATGAGCTTTTCGGTCTTACGACGATATTCAATAAGGCTATCGATGGTACAAATTTTTAACTTATGTTTTTGGGAAAAATTGATTAAATCATTGGTACGGGCCATGGTGCCGTCTTCATTCATAATTTCACAAATGACCCCTGCGGGATAAAGACCGCCTAATTTCATTAAATCAACGGAAGCTTCCGTATGTCCGGCACGCACCAGAACCCCACCTCGACGGGCCCTTAAGGGAAACAAATGTCCCGGTGTCACCAAATCAGCAGGTTTGGATTTAGGGTCAATTAAAACCTGGATCGTTTTAGCCCGGTCTGCAGCAGAAATACCGGTTGTCACCCCATAAGCAGCATCGACAGAAACAGTCCAGGCCGTATTACACTTTTGATGTTTAGAATTAAGGTCCTCTTTCATCGGATGCAAATCAAGCGCGGAAAGCCTTGCATCTTCCATAGGCACACAGATAAGGCCTCGGGCATTTTTAGCCATGAAATTAATGGTCTCCGCATTGATATGCTGGGCAGCAACAAGCACGTCCCCCTCATTTTCACGGCCTTCATCATCCATAACAATGACCATGTGGCCTTTTTTAAGATCTTCTAAAATTTCGGGAATAGAGTTGAACATGATGATATCCTTTGGTTATAAGCTAACTAAAAACCAAAGTATAGGCTATAAAATATCCCTTGTCAACCCATTTCCCCCGTCCTATAATGTCCACACTTTTTGTAAACCTTTTATTACTAATGACATGCGTATCGAAGAAAAAATAACAAAAATTCTTTCAAACCAAAAAAAGACCCTTGCCATTGCTGAGTCCTGTACGGGAGGACTTATGGCCAATCGTTTAACCAACATCAGCGGATCCTCTGCGTTTTTCTGGCTGGGAATCATCGCTTATGACAATCAAGCTAAAGTCAAATTACTTAAGATCCCCCCTCTAACAATCAAAAAATACGGTGCCGTTAGCTTCCCTGTAGTTAAACTTATGGCAAAAAATGTCCAAAAAATCCTTAATACTGACCTGGGTATCAGTATAACGGGTATTGCTGGCCCTTCAGGTGGGACAAAAGATAAACCTGTAGGGTTAGTTTTTATAGCCGTAGCTAATCAACAAAAAGTCTTAAGCCGTCAATTTTATTTCAAGGGTTCAAGGCTTTCTATTAAAGACCAAGCTGCCCAAAAAGCCCTAGAGATGCTTTTATGCGCACTTTCATAGCCATTGAATTATCCCCCCTGGTAGAACCTCATTAACCAAATCCAACAAAAAATAAAAACGAATGTTCCCATACACTGGGTCAAATCTTCCCAGACCCACATCACCATCGGTCAATTCAAAGCAAAAGCTGAGCAAACCCTTACCGATTCTTTAACAAATTTTAGTACGCCAATCTTATTCCAAAAAAAACATATCACCCTATTTCAAAGCCCCCCTCACTTCCAGGGACCCTATCAATAAAATTCTGAGTTGTCATGCTTTAAAGGATTAAAGGTTTATGGATATCTCTTTGTTTTTACTTAAAAAAAAGTATAATAAATGTTTATGGATTTCCAACATCGCCTGCAAAGATCATTTAAACCACGTTTTGCCGTCATTTATCCATTTGGTGTCTTCTTCTTGATTTTGGGCTCCTTGGATGATCATTCCCTTCGAATGGGCATTGGTTATATCATTACAGGTCTTTTAATCCGCCTGTGGTCTAATGGCTTTGCCATTAAAAACGATAAACTGACTATTTCAGGCCCCTATGCTTTTGTACGTAACCCACTTTATTTAGGGACATTTTTAATTGCCATTGGTTTTACTTTTGTTCTTAAGATGGGTTATTTTGTAGGATCTTTGTTCCTGGCCGCTTTGGTTTTTATGTATTATAAAACCATTCAAAGCGAACAAAAAATGCTCCTAGAAAAATTTGGGCAAACATATCAGTATTATTGTACCAAAGTACCTGCCATGATCCCCCGCCTCACACCTTATAATGAAGGCGAGCAATGGCCCTTCAGCCTTGAAAGGCTTATTAAAAGCAAAGAGTATAAATCTTTATTCTGGATTACAATCATTATTATCGCCTTCCATTTAAAAACTCGTCTATGGTTAGAGCACAAGCCCATGACTCACAAAACTTGGGGCTTGGTTCTATTCGCTACTTTATTGATTATGCTGGACATCTTTTATGAAATGAATAAGAAGAAACATAGATAAAAAACACCTAGGATAACAAGATTTCTTAAAAGGAACTTACGAAGGATTTCCCTTTAAGTTATAATATATTTATTCAATTCAACAAGCCTGCCTGCCGGCAGGCAGGGAGGAATGTATGGCTACGATAACGGATTCAGAACTACTCAAGGACAAAGATATTATCAACGAAATCAACAGATATAAATGGTTTGAAAGCCAAAAAGCAGGACACGACATAGGTTTTGAAAGGGCTTCCAGAGAATGGATTACCCGCTATTCCCAAGAATATCTTACTCATCATCCGAATAAAACTGCTCTTTTATGGATGAAGGGCATCTTAAACACAAAAATCTGTTAACAATGATGATATTCCAATCATTTATTACTACGACCTGATGAAACCTGGGGGGATTTTCGTGATAAATAAAAAGCCCCCGCTTAACTCCCCACACAAACGAGGGGTTGCGAGGGCTTATCTGCCTTGATTGATGGGCTATAAGCCTGCCAATTGTCCTTGCTTGGCAAGCTTTGCCTGACCTGCTATAGCAGGAGGCAAGGTAGAAACTAATCCTAATAAAGATACCCTATCGGCAATCGGTGTAATATTAATAATTACCGGACGGATTCCGGAGAAATCCCCTTGCTTAAACTGTCGAAGCATGGCAGCATCAAAATGGGCATTAATTTTGTCTCCATCAACCTCCATCTGCATATTGTGACTGTTCAAGTCGATACCGCCGCGCATGGCATGATCAATCCCTTCTTCCCCAGTCTTTACAGTAGGTTCGTCAGCAGGATACTGAGGGAACACAAAACCATCCTCACCAGATGAACCCGATTTATGATTAATAGCTTCTGTTAATTCTTGTTGCTGTCCCAAAGTATTCCGAACATGATCTTCTTCTTTAACGTTCATCGCCGCGTCTACGCCCCTCTTGCTCCTAACAAACCCAAACATGCGGGGAAAAAGAGATTTTGAAATACCGGACGTACTTGGCGATTGAACCCTTGCGATTGGCGCGGAGGTAGCTGACTCAGGGTGAGAAACTTTTTCTGCCGAACCGTTATGAAACCATGCTTCATAAGTTGCTTGAAAGGGTATTTCTGCCGTATAACCCGTTTTGGCACTGATAATTCTTATCTGACGATTTCCAATCCCACCAACATCGATATCAGCCACGCCGCCAATGCCACCGTTCATTTCAAAATCATGCGCCCAGGATGTGTCAGATGGAACAGTTAAATGATACAATTCTTTATTATTGGAGATAGCATAAAATCTCACTTCTGGCCCGTCTTTAACAATAATCAGCCGTGAGGCGACAATAATTTTGACTGCTTTAGGAAAATCAAGAAAGGCAGAAAACTTTGTTGTCAAACGATAAGTCTTCTCACCAACACGAATCCCTAATGAATCGTTTTTCAAATCAACCAATTGTACAGGAACAGGCTGCCCGGAGAAATTAATGCCTTGGGCACTTACCTTATTCACTTGTTCAATGCCTAAGTTCTGGACTATGGCGAATCTTGACACCATCGCTGCATCTCTTTGCTGACGATACAATTTCGCCAGATCTTTTTCTGTGATTGTCCCTTTCGTATCCTGTACAACCAAAGAATCCCCATTGGCACTAAAACTAAAAGAGGCGACGTTATCTTGAGTTTCAAAACCAATGGCGGTCACTATAAAACCATTTCTTAACCAGAACAGTTTCAATCTATTGTCAGCGCGGACTGCCAAAATACTATGGGCCGCACCTACTTGAAATTCCTTTGTTCCCGTTGGTATCGCATTCTTTAACGCAGAAGTATCTAGAGCCGGTAGGCCTGCCAAGGCAGGTTTAACCACAGCTATTTCAACGGCATATTCAGGCCCCACTGTCAAAGACAACTTTGTACCGTCAGCTGCTCTGACTTCGGTAATCTTACCTATTTCACTAATAATAGAATCAGACGCGCTTTTAACAGCTGTCTGCGTTGCCTGTGCAGCCAATAATTGGTTATATAAAGCATCCAACTCTAAAAGCATGGCATCGATACTAGCCGGGTTTGAAAACGCCGGTACACGCGAAATATTTGCCTTAACTATATCGGTGGGCCATGTTTTAGAAAGGTATTGAACTAAGGCATTCTCTATCAGTGGATTTAATAAAAAATTTGGGAATTTACTAGTACTGTAATAATCAAAACTAAATTTTAGAACGGTCAATATGGCAAGAAGGTTTTTAATTTCTTTACCATTGCCAAATTTCAATTGAGCGGCGGCCTGTTTCAAACTGATTTTATTTTCCATAAAAGCTCTTAAGGCCGGAGGATCTCCCAAGGTTTCCCCCATCTGTAACTGCCATGTATTTTGGGCGCGCTTTAAAAGTTCCGTAAACTTTGGTTCCCAATAAGCCGGATTGGCCCCCCCATTGGTAGCAACTAAATTTTCAGACCTATTTCCCCCCCATTTGAAACGGATTGAACTGTTGTACCAGTACCATTTCCTCCGTTACCATTAAGGTCAGGGCCTATCGCTTCCTTAATTTCTTTTAATTTGCCTGTAGCCCATGTAAGTAGCCCTTCAAACTCACTTTTTTGTTGCTGTTTCCATGGCTGATCATTATTTTTTTTAGACCAAGATTCCAAAAGTTTACTGACGGCTGTATCTTGATCCATTTGTCCAGCCAGCAATTGAAAAAGAACCCTCTCTTCATCTATCCTTTTTCCATCAATAAACTGCCCATTTCCTTTATGGTTTACTGTGGCAAGATGCCAGTACTGACCGAGCCACATGGTAAATAAAGCAACCGAAGAATAGTAAGGAATGTCGTGTTTCTTAAATTGAACACGGCCAGCCCCTTCGCCATTAGTCTTAAGTAAAGGGACGATATCGCCGCCATGTAAAATAAAATTCACTAAAGTCTCCTGACTGCCTGGTAATAACCCATAAGCTCCTACGCCATGAGATTTTAAGAAATCCGTATCTGCTGATTCATTTGCAGCAGGTAACTCAATATTTCTAACTTCTTGGGCCCGCGTTATCATCGCTGTATCCGATCTTCTAAATACTATTCTTCGTTGGGCATGAGCCTGAGCTATTTTTGCTTGGACAAAATCTCTCCAATCACCACCACCATTAGGGTGGCTCTCATTAAATTGTGCTAACATACTTACCGGATTTAATCCTACTTTTTGAGCTGTTTGTAACATTTCTTGGTCAACATATGTTCCAGCTAAGTGTGCAGCAGCCTGAACATCAATCATGGCACCATCTGCACCAAAGTTACGCATAGCAGGATCTGTAGCACCGACCTCTTCCAATCCCTCAGGTTTGAAAACCCGCATAAATTCTTCCCCTCCCGAGAAATATTTCCTAGGGACCATTTGCCCGTTTACATTGTCTTCCTTAATGTAATTAAACACGCCCTTCTTGTATGCTTGCAGATATTCCTTGTATATTTTGTCCTTGATAGTCTTGTCCTGCACATCCACCCCTTTAATCTTGGCCTTGTCGCTGTAAACTTGATTCAACAAAGCTTCCTTCAGGTTTTTCTTATACCAGGCAGCCAAAATCATCGAATGAAAAATCTGACGTAAATTAGCAAAGTTCTTCCCCGTGTTGACTTCTTTCTCCAGTTCAGGCAATATGATCTCACGCACAATTTGTGAACTTATACTATGGGTCTTATTGGGCGCTGAAAGCCCCTTATGCTTTTCTAAAGATAAGTAGTCTTCCTCAAGCATGACCTTCAGGTGACTGGCTACCACAAAAACCGTGTTCTGGTGCACATACACCTTGGCTTTATCCGCTACAATCCAGACCTTATTAAAGGTATTCACAGGAATTTCATTCGCATTGACTCCATAAAGCTGTTGGGCTTTCGCATAGACTTTGTTCCAGAACTCTTTGCCTAGGTTTTTTTCAGGATATATTAAGGAAGCCGTTAATTCTTTGAGGATATAATCCTCGGCCAGCATGTCTCGGCCCATCTCTGTCTGGCCTAATTGTTTTGGAATAATGCGGTCTTGCTCATAAGGAGATAAGTTCACCCACAAATCATCTTCAGGAATGGTCAAACTGGCTAGAAAGTACTTGATAAGTTTTTCAGATTCACTCTTTAGTTTTTGATCTTTGGTACTTAGACCTGAATTTCCCGTATCTATAATAAAATCAAATAAAATCGGATTTCTCGGATGGATACGTAAACCTTTAATTATAACTGGTACATACGCAGGGGTCAAATTGACCATCGTCCCTGGTCTGGGAAGACCTAAATCCTCAGGACTTTGTGCCCAAACCCGTACCGGAGACATGAAACTCGCCATAAAACATAGGTTGATAACGCTTGTTGCAAAACAAAATGAAAAAGACTTCCTCTGAAGATTAAACACGAATCCGTCTCCTATAAGTAAAATTTGTTTTTGGGGAAAATATAAACTTAATTAAATTGTTGGAAGTATAACACATCCTTAACAAAATGCAAATTCTTGATAAATCTTCCTCTAAATATAGACAAAATACGCTGATATTATTATATTTACAAATATTTCAATTTTCCTTCATTAATTGTTTGAGATTATTACGGGCCGGAATATAGGTAGGGTCTAAACCAAGGGCCATTTTAAGAATTTGTTCAGCTTGGGCTTTATCGCCTTGTTGAATATAACAAATTGCTAAATTATTAAGTAATCCAACATTTTTAGGATCAATAACCAACGTACAATTCAAAGCATCGATAGCTTTATCAAAACGCCCTTTAACAATAAAACACTGGGCCATATCAGCATAGATCTCCTTGATAAAACTCTTATAAAACTGCCTGGCTTTATCATTGACCGCTTTTTTCTCATACCCTTTCATGATAGTCAAAGCCTGGTTGTACTGAGCAATGGCCATGTCTTCTTGTTTATTAAAAAAATAAGCTTTTGCCAAAAGCATATGTCCGCGGGCAAAATCCTTCTCCAAAGCAACAGTCCTTTGAAACAAAGGTATTTCCCCCCGCCAAAAGGTGTTTTGGTAAACAGTTTGTAGCCCCAATCCTAAACAGATAAATATTTCTATGGCTACTAATACTTGAAAAGAAACTAACCGCTTAATAATCAAGGCCAAAACAATAACAACCCCGACCATAGGCAGGTAAAGAAAATGTTCAGCGGTTAAAATAAATGAATACTCATTAATAATCGGTATAATATTTAAAACCGGCAAAAGACTGATAACAAACCAGGTCACGCCAAAAATAATTTCACGGCTGTTCATCTGTAATTTCTTAACTAACCATATTAAAGCAACTGACAGCGCCCCTAACATAATAAAAGCTGGCCCATTAGGTGCCAAAATATCTGTGTTACGGTAATAATGCAGATCATACGGAAAAACTATTAGGCGCAAATACATCAAAATAGTTCTGGGAATAGATAACAGCCTTAATTTTAACTCCACCGGTGATTGCAGTACATCTTCTAATAAATGGGCACCTGTAATACTTGAACGTAGCCAAAGAAACACCAGAGTCACGATACTAAAAACAAACCATAAACCCCCTCGGTCTTTTTTTTGCTGGTACCAGTCGATCAAAACCAATAACGGTACAAGTATGATGGCCTGCTCTTTAGTGAACAATGCCAAAACCAATCCTACAAAAGTTAAGACATACCTTCCCCTGATATAATAATAAAGAGTTAGTAATATAAAAAATGCAGTCAGAAGGTTGGATATCCCAGAAACACAGGCCACGGCTTCGCTTTGAATGGGATGAATCAAAAACAGAAGGCTTATGCTATAGGCAAGCCATTGAGAGAATTGCAGACGGCACAATACAATACAAAGCAAAAGACCGTTAAGGACATGAATCAAAATGTTGATGAAATGAAAACCGGCCGCATGAAAACCAAAAAGCCGATATTCCAGGCGATAAAATATTTCTAACACCGGCCTGTAGTAGGAATTAACCCCCGCAACTCGCTGGGGGTTGCTCGATTGAAAAAAAAGATTGAGTAAATGGTCTAAATGACCAATCTGAGGGTTTTGAACGATAAAAACGACATCATCGTGGACAAAGGGGTGATTAATCGCGTTAAAAAAGACAAAAAAAGCAATTAAAGCGAGACTAAATAACAAAAAAATAAGACTTACTGCACGAGGCATCAAGAAGCGAATTGCTGTTTCAATTTGATGGCATTAGTTTTAACTTCTTCAAACTGGCCGTTGATAGTTTTAAACAGATCTTCCATGCCGACGGGATTCTTATCCCTACCTGCTTGTTCCAATTGCAAACAAGTCGCATACATACGTTTGGCCGAAATATTACCTGATGCCCCTTTCATAGAATGGGCTATTTCTTTGATTTTAGTAAAATCTTTTTTAGCTATGGCTTCTGCCAGAGCTTGGCGTTTAGACACAAAATCTTCCTGAAAAATATCAAGGAGCTCCAATAAAAGCTCTTTATCATCCTGCACCCTCTCTAAGACATCAGGTAAATCAATAATATCTTCGGCCATACTGATCCCTTTCTAATAGTTTATAAAATCTAGTGAACCTGCCGATTAATTTTTAAGCCTCTGAGAAACCAAATTTACGATTTCGTTATAAAGCATGCTGCGGTCAATGGGTTTAGACACATACCCATCCATACCGGAAGACAAATAGCGTTCACGATCTCCAGTCATAGCATTGGCTGTCATAGCTATAATTGGAACATGTAGGCCTGTTTGTTTCTCTTCCCGGCGTATGACCTGTGTGGTGGCAATGCCATCTAATACGGGCATCTGGTCATCCATAAGAATAACATCAAAAGCTCGTTTATTGAGAAAGTCTAAAACTTCCTGACCATTGAGAGCCGATGTGACCTGCCATCCGAATTTCTCCAAAATCTTAACGGCAATACGTTGATTGATAGTATTGTCTTCCGCCACCAGAATACGCAAGCTCTTGACTTCCTCCGGTAAAGCTTCATTGATGCTTAATTCCTGGGCGGTCTCTTTTAATTTTAAAAGCGCATGAGGCCTGTGCCCAAAAATGATGGTAAAGTGAAACGCACTGCCTTGGCCCTCAACACTGTCAACCCAAATTTGTCCACGCATCATCTCCACCAATTTCTTGCAAATAGCGAGGCCTAGACCTGTACCTCCATAGCGACGGGCAGTAGTATTATGGGCCTCCGTGAATACATCAAAGATATTGGCCACATTCTTTTCCGGGATGCCTATTCCCTGATCAATAACTTCAAATTTAATCATGCAATCCTTGTCCGATAAAGATTCCACCTTGGTATTCACCTGAACATTACCCTTATGCGTAAATTTGATCGCATTATTAACAAGGTTGACTAAAACCTGACGTAAACGTACGGGGTCTCCTATAAGGACACGGGGAATTTGTGGATCAATCGACCAAATCAAATCAATCTGTTTATTACGCGCTAAAACGGAAAGCCCTTTGCAAACATTTTTAACAATGTCGGCCACTTGAATTTCCATCTCTTCGATAACCACCCTGCCAGCCTCTGCGCGGGAAAGATCCAGAATATCATTAATAAGGCTCAACAGGGTCTGGGCAGAATCTTTAGCGACAATCAAATTGTCTTTTTGTTCTTCGGTCAAATTAGTGTCTAAGGTCAAATCCAACATACCAATAACGGCGTTCATGGGAGTGCGCACCTCGTGAGACATTTTGGCCAAAAACACACTCTTAGCATGATTGGCCTCTTCCGCCGTCATCCTGGCTTGAACCAACTCTGTCTCGATTGTCTTCTGACGAGATATATCGTAGAGGATCCCTATAGAACCGATGATTCTGCCTTGGCTATTCTTGAGTACGGAAACAGACGCATTGACATCCAAAAGACTGCCATCATGACAGATGACCTTGGTAACGATGTCCGAAAGCATCCCGCGTTTACGGATATCTAATGCGCGTATGCGTTTCCATTCTTCTTCAGGGTACAATTCATGGACTGGTTTATTAAAAAGGTCTTTTCGACGCATCCCTAACATTTTTTCGGCCATCGTATTCCATGCTATAATACGTTCTTGAGAATCCGTAACCGTAATGGCCGATGGGGATTTCTCAAAAATAATGCGGAACATTTCCTTTGACTGTAAAACATCTTCTTCGAGACGGCTTTGAGAATCTGATTTGTTTGTCATAACTTAGATTTCAATCTAACATTCTTCAAAATAGCAATAATGGTCAATACTCCAACAAGCACTCCCAAAAATACCAGAGATGTTTTGAACACATCTACCCAAGCCTGCTGACTGCCTGCAAGTAAAAACCGTTGGCCAATAAAAATAGAATAAACAAGGTCAAGGCAACGGTAAAACCACATACTAAAAATACAAAGATTGCAAATAAACAGACAATAACCACTACTGCCAAATAGTAAAACCAAATATTTCCTTGAGCAATTTTACTGGCGGCTAGTCCTATACGCTGCATATACCTTGCCAAAAGTCTTTTAAACTGATGACCTTTATAATAGCACTGAAATTGAAACCATCCAAATATAGATATTGAATTCCTTGTTGTCTATTTTTTACTACGTATCACCCTACCGTTCAAATTTGACTACTTCTTGCCACCAGGCATGGCTATCCCATTTAAGTGCTGTTTGCCATAATTCTTTGGCCGTTTTTGTCTTGAGGTGATCAGGGGCACGTTTAAAGAATGTCTTGGCCACAGGGTAACCATTATCAAAATATTCTTTAGCTTGAATTAAACATTCTAAAATGTCCGCATCTCTGGCGACAATACTTTCAACGCTTTCTTGGCTATCATAAGAAGCACGCAAACGCGATAATTCACCTTTAACCTTACTGTTAAGGTATCTAAGCTGGTCGACAAAGACCTTTTGTTCCGCCTGACGGAATTCAATGTAATAATGACCCATTTTATGCAAATCATTGATTCGCGCCTCATGAATATCATTAAAAAGCGTCATAGTCACAACTTGATACGGGTCAACCCCTTCACAATGGGCCAGATAAAAGCCAATCAGTGCACAACGAAAAGAATGCTCTGCCACGGTTTCTGGATTTTCAATGCCTGCGACCCACCAACCGCTTCGTTTGATACGTTTCAGCAGTCCTGCCTCAGCAAAAAAATTCAAAGCATATTTTAATTCCTGCGTCTTCTCTCTTACCCCACAAGGGGGCCTATCACCAGGAGGTTCCCGGTTGGTCTTGTGTGTCTTATTTATTCTTTTGACGGATGATTTCATAGCATAAAATGGACGCTGCATGGGCAACGTTCAGCGACATGCGCGGCGTTTTCATAGGGATCATCACTTCCTGATCCAGTTTTTTACGGATAATCTCCCGGACACCTTTGTCTTCGGAGCCTAACACCAGTCCCAACGGAAATTGTATAGACACTTCAAAAATAGGCTTAGCCTCTTTAATGGCTGTTCCCATAATCCAAAATCCTTGAGATTTTGCCCTTTCAATAGCATTACCCAAGTTAGATACACGAGCTACCGAAACATGGTTATCTCCACCACAGGCAACTCTCAAAACAGACTCGGTTACTCCAACAGATTCGGTTGTTGGTAAAACAATAGCAAAATCTCCTAAGCTGCCGCACGTACGTATAATACCGCCTAAATTCTGTGGATCGGTTAAGTTATCCAGAAAAACGACCGTCCAATGTTTTTCATAGGCCGTTTGCAAAAGATCATCAATATTCACATAAAAAAAATCTTCTACTTCAGCTATAATTCCCTGTGTATTGAGATTACGTGCAAGCTTTTGTATTTTGGTATATGGCACTGCTGAAACCGAAACACCAAATTGTTTGCCTTTTTGATGAATATAACTGGATTCGGCATGCCCCTGTTCAATAAGAATATGTTTTATGCTTTTAGGGTTCGTCTTGAGTCTCTCGAGAACTGGATTTTTACCGTATAATCTCATAGCAATCTTTATTTCTTAATCCCCAATCTTAAATAAAACAGAGGTTTCAAAATACTCCACCAGCTGACCAAGGGGATCATTTTTGTATAGCCTCCTAACTGTTTAGGCGGATAGATTTTAGTAACAAAAACTTCTTTGAAGTTATAACCTAGCATAATGGCTTTCCATAAGATATAAGGCTCAAGCTCATAGGTATCAAGCCATTCTTGATTCAAATTAATGCGGTTGTCTTCAAAGATTGAAAGTTTAATGGCACGAAAACCATTGGTCGTGTCCGTCAGTTGCCGTCCGGTAAAAACAGAAAAGACCCACGGATGAAGTCGGGTGGCCAGCTTTCGATAAAAGGGCATTTGTCCACCGGATCCGACTTTACCCAGGTAGCGGGACCCTTGGATCAAATCAAAACCTCCCTTAATAATAGGTTCAAGCAAAGAAAAAATTTCCTCTGGGTTGTCTTTATCATTGCCCGCCATAATAACAATGATATCATACTTCCTTTGACGGGCATATTCGATAGACGTGCGAATAGCCGCCCCTACTCCCCTACGCTTCGTATGCTTGATAGTCTGCACACCTTTAGCCTTATATTCGGCAATCACCTCTGTGGTACCGTCATTAGAACCGTCATCAACAATTAAGTAATCAACCCTTTCATAAACAGGACTTTTAAGAAATCTTTCAATAACATTGCGTAGTTTGATACGCTCATTAAAGGCAACAGGACAGACAAGAATTTTAGAGGTCATATCAAAATCTTGGTAACAGATGGTTGCACTCGATGATGTAGCTTAAGCCACAAGAACATTTTAAATCATCATTAAGTTTACGGCCACAACGACAAGCATAACCCGATATACGGGAAGGATTACCGATAACAATAGTATAATCTGAGACATTCTTGGTAACTACCGAACCTGCACCGATGATAGCATATTCACCAATAGTCACTCCGCACAAAATAGTAGCGTTGGCCCCAATAGTGGCCCCTTTTTTGACCAACGTTTTCTCCAGTACCCAAGCATCCTGCCGGTGACTGCGTGGATAACGGTCATTAACAAAAGCTGTATGGGCCCCTATGAAAACATCATCTTCAATGGTAACGCCACTAAAAATCTCCACACCATTTTTGACCGTCACATGATTGCCCACCACAGATCCGCCCTCGATAAAACAACCATCGCAAATATTGCAATGTTCTCCGATGATTGCCCCTTCAAGAATGTTAACAAAAGCCCAGATACGGGTCTCTTGACCAATTTGGGCCTTAGGGTGGACCAAGGCTTGATCATGTTTAAAAAAACTCATAATTTAACCATTTCTCCTTTTCGATTCATGGATTCAGAAATGGCTGCTAACGTACGTACCACATCGTAAGCTTTGTGCGCATCAGCAAACACAGGAGACTTGTTGTTCACAATACAGTCTAAAAAATATTGTGCCTGGTTCTTCAAAGGTTCATTAATACCAATTTTGGGGATCATGATGCTGCCTTCACGCGAAAGTAATTGAAATTCACCATACGTAGCATAATAAACGTCGGTTTTCTCTACATGTTTATCATAAAGCTTAATAGGTCCTTCAATATCCAAATCATTCCAAGCCACCATCTTCCTATCCCCCACAATAGTAATCTCGCGTACTTTTTTAGGGTCCAGCCAACTGACATGGATATTAACCATAATATTGTTTGGATAGTCTAAAGTGGCAAAGGCCAAATCCTCTAAATTATCCCCTAAACATTTGTGCCCACGCGCTGAGACACTTGTGGGTGCATTATCAAAAAGATAATTAAAAATAGAAATATCATGCGGGGCCAAATCCCAAAGCGCATTGACGTCATAGCGAAAAGGCCCCAAATTAGTACGTTGAGAGTGTGCGTAATGAATTTGTCCCAATTCACCACTTTGAATGTATTCCCGCAGTTTAACAACCCCCTGGTTAAAAACAAAAATATGGCCCACCATGAGTAATCTATTTTGTCGGATAGCTAAATCTTGTAAGGTTAAGCATTCCTGCGCTGAAAGCGAAAGGGGCTTTTCACATAAAACATGTTTGCCGACCGAAATGGCTTCCTGAGTGATTCTAAAATGAAAATTCGTCGGAAGAGCTACAACTACGGCGTCAATGGATGGGTTACGAAGAATGTCCTGATAATTCTTGGTTGTTTGAATTTGCGGATAGAGTGCGGACATAGCCGCCAAACGCTTCTCATCCACATCCGCGCACATTAAAACCCTGGAACCAGCCAGTTGCGAAAAAATACGAACGTGATTGGGTCCCCAATGCCCACAGCCGATAACCCCTATAGAAATCATATGCAGATTATACTGAAAGTATTTCTTTGAGCAAAGGATTTTCCCACATCATTTTTATTGCATTGTCTTCTTTTAGCCAGTAAAATTCCCCCATGCGTAATGTTGTACTAATTTTATTAGTCTTGTCTGTTGCTTTTAACGCAGGCCAATTAACTTTACATCTGATGCATAATCAAAGGCACGCAACTGAAGTTCATTATCATAATCTAGGGGATCAATTTAAAGGTCTAGAAACTATCTTTAACCATATACGGACAGTTGGTTATTACACAGATAAAAATATTGAAGAGCCCCTGGTCGTGGCCCAATTCGAACAAGCCCAATATGTCTTAGCGCCGACGGTTTTGGATTTAAACAATACCCATCATCCTTTTGTCATCTTTGACTGTAGTTCACCTGAGGTGGCATTGAATAAAATTAAAGAATTAGGGTTCCAACCCCTTAAAGCTAACAATTTAGGCGTTGTTTTGGCCTTGAATCCACACGCGCAAAACCTTAAACCATGATGTATCTCTTAGCTTTAGTTATCGCCATATCCCTGGGATGGTTAGCCCTTCAACTTATTATCAAAGACCGTTTAGGTTTTTATCTAAGCCTGTTCTTGGGGGCAGCCCTAGGTTTAGGGATCATTGGACAAATCATTTTTTACCTGCAGTTAGTAGGAAATAACTTTAACCATTTCCTGCCTCCTTTGATTTCTTTAATTCTCTTAGGTATTTTATATTTGGCCAAAAAAACCAAAAAGATACAATCCCCTAGAATTGTAAAAAATTTCAGCCTTCTGGTTCTACCTATTTTGGCAATACCTTTATGGATGGAAGCTCATTATTTCCCCTCAGGAGGATGGGACGCCTGGTCTTGCTGGAATTTAAAAGCCAAATTTATTTATTTGGGACAAGACCATTGGAAAGATATATTTTTACCCATACTTTGGCGCAGTAATACCAACTACCCTTTAGCTCTGCCAATAATCAACGTATGGTTCTGGCACTGGACCGGCTTTTCCCAGAATGTTCTTATGCTTAACAGCATACTTTTGACGCTTTTAACAACGGGGGTTTTACTCCTTGGCCTGCAAGAACTAAAGGTTTCTAAGGTAAAAGCTGCTATAGTGACCTTGGCGGTATTTACCTTAAGTTTCGGTAATACCTTATCCATTAGCCAGTATAGTGATGCTCTATTTAGTCTTTATCTACTGGCTGCTTTTATTTGTTATCTTCTCTTTCGGGAAAATAAAGACGACCGATTATTGGTTTTGACTGCTGTCTTTATAGGATTATTAAGTTTCACTAAGAACGAAGGCTCGATTGCCGCCGCTATTTTAACCTCACTTTTAATTATCCAGCGTCTGCCTAAACCCGGTAAGTTTATCGCCATCTTAATCGCAGCTGCCCTACCTACCATAATCTTTATTTTGACCATGCTCCCGCATAATGAAGCCTTCACCAATGGCCTTACTTCCCCTGATAAACCTTCTACGTTGGCAAGGTTAGGGTATATCTTAATCTACACACTTGTTGAGTTTATCAGTCTTAAATGGAATGGTCTTTGGATATTGGCGGCAGTTGGACTAATCTCAAATCTACGTAAGGCATTTGTAATGCCGCTGGCTATCATTGGCCTTTTTTTTGTACTATACATAGCCGTGGTCTTAGCATACTATCAAATCAATACCTTCTTTGAAATAGGTTGGTGGATGTCAAATACGCTTAACCGCATTATTTTCGTACTAATGCCGTCTGTGTTTTTATGGATGGCTCTAAGCTTGTTTAGGAAAGACGCTTGATTCTTTTGATCTTATAATTAAGGATGCCAGCCGGTACTTTAATGGCCACTGTTTCACCTTCTTTATGACCTAGAAGACCTTTACCAATAGGAGAAAAAACAGAAATTTTGTTTTCTTCATAACTAGCTTCTTCAGGGGAAACAAGCATGTAAGTCATTTCCTCATCGCTATCCACATCTTCTAAGGTAACAATGGCCCCAATAAAAATCTTGTCTGCGGGGATATTTTCATTCTCGATGATACGCACATTGGCCAATTTGGCTTCTAATTCCGCAATACGTGCTTCGTTATGGCCCTGGGCTTCTTTGGCCGCATCATACTCGGCATTCTCGGAAATATCCCCTTGAGCACGTGCTTCGCCAATAGCTTTAGCAATTTTTTGGCGTTCGGTCGTCTTTAAAGATTCCAGCTGCTGCTGGAGTTTCTGAAATCCTTTACGCGTTAAATACACCTCGTTAGCCATAAAGCACCTCTTTAATTATAAAAATATATCCCGCCCTAAGGCAGGATATATTTTTTATGGTAATCCCTCGCTAT